>DRNA01000056.1 GCA_011322365.1 Aeromonadales bacterium
ATGTGGTATGGTCGGGTTGTTTATATTAGACGTGACTGTATTAGGTTTGGCTTTAGTAAGCCCCTTTTATTTCTTAAGATTTCGAAATACGAGAACAAACTATGAAAATTAAAACTAAAATTATCACTCCCTTAATCGCACTTTCGATATTGGGTTCAAATGCTGCTTTTGCTACCAATGGGTACTTTTCTCATGGGTACAGCGCCAAAGAAAAAGGTATGGCGGGAACTGGAGTTGCTAAGGGCGGCGACTCTCTAACCACCGCTAATAACCCGGCAAATCTTCTTCATGTAGGTGACCGTATGGATGTTGGGGTATCTTTTTTTATGCCCATCCGAAGTTATGAAGTTACCGGTGGTCCTTCTTTACCAGCAGGATTTACACCGGTCATTGGTGGATTCCCGGGCTGTGCACAACCCGGTGTACAACCCTGTCAGATCCCATTTTCCATCAATAACCAACAAATTGACTCTGGACGTGAATTTTTTGTAATCCCCAGTTTCGGATACTCAAAACGCGTTGATGAAAAAATGGTCTGGGGAATAGCTCTCTATGGTAATGGTGGCATGAATACCAGTTATAGTGGGGGCTCTGCACGGCTCTATGACCCCGGTAGTGATACTATTGTAGATGCACCCGGAACCTTTGGTTCAGGTTCAACTGGAGTGGATTTATCACAATTATTTATTAATACAACCATCGCATACCAAGCCAGTGAGACCTTAGGCCTGGGAGCCAGTTTCATCGTTGCAGCCCAACGTTTCTCGGCAAAAGGTCTTGCCCCTTTTGCCAACGTGTCACTGAATGCCAATAAACTTACTAATAATGGCCCTGAAATGTCATATGGCTTTGGCTTTAAACTTGGGGCCGATATAGATGTCAGTGACACACTTACCATTGGCCTTTCCTACCAGACAAAAATGAGCATGAGTAAATTCAAAGACTATGCTGGTTTATTTGCTGAAGGTGGTGACTTTGATATTCCTTCTACTTATACCATCGGTTTTGCCTGGAAAACCTCTAACACTTCAACTTTATTAGTTGATTACCAGAGAATAAACTACAGTGATGTAGCTTCGATTTCTAACCCGATTTCTCCACTGTTAACTGGCGGATGTGTGGATGCCTTGAATAATTCTATCTTTGCAGGCACACCTTCTCCCGCCACAGGTGATGGCTGTCTAGGTGGTGCTAACGGTGCGGGATTTGGCTGGGATGATGTTGATGTAATTAAAATTGGTTATGAATGGGCGGTGGGTAACAATACATTCCGTTTGGGTTATAGCACCAATGGACAACCTATTGCCTCAACTGAAGTTAACTTCAATCTGTTAGCCCCCGGTGTTGTTGAAGATCACTATACAGGTGGTTACACTTTGAAAGACGGCGAAAACGAATGGACTGTATTCCTCATGTACGCACCTAATGTTAGCGTCTCAGGTATATCTTCTTTCGATCCGGCGCAGACCATCAGTTTTAAAATGCACCAGTTTGAATTTGGTCTTGATTATAAATTCTAATTTTAAATAGCGTGTTACACCCTGAAAGAGCTCGCCAATGGCGAGCTTTTTTATTTAACCATTCCAAATAGCGATATTCTTATACGAAAATATTCTTGGACGATTGTGGTTACATCTGGAATGATAAACAATCAAATCTTTACCGTAACCTGAAATAACAGGTTGCATTATTTATTTAAATTTTAAAGCCAATAGATTATGAACAGGATAACCCCCCAACAAGCCCTACACATTCAACAGACCGGTGGCATCATTATCGATGTCTGTACACCGGCCGAGTTCAATGAAGAACATATTGTGAATGCTTTCAATAAACCACTGGACAAAATTACCATGCTCATGGGTACTATCAGAATACTGACTCAGGGTAAAAAAGTGGTATTGACCTGCCGAAAAGGCACAAGAGCCGCACTGGCCTACAAACAATTACAACAGCTGGATGCAGAAATTACCATTGTTGAAGAAGGTAACTACGGCTGGAATAACGCAAGGTTACCCATGTACCGTAATGAGCATACACCCATGAGTATTGAACGGCAGGTCAGAATTGCCGCTGGTGGAATAGGATTAGCAGGTAGTCTGCTCGCTGTTTTTGTTTCAAGCAACTTTATTTTCATACCCATTTTCATTGGTGCCGGCCTAGTCAATGCGGGCATAACCAATTGGTGTGGTATGGGTAAATTATTGATGAAAATGCCCTGGAATAAAGCCTGAACAGAGATTCAATCAGGCTATTGAAAATAACAGACCGGCAATAGCCGCACTCATTAAATTAGCCATCGAGCCGGCAAATACCGCGCGAATTCCCAGCCGGGCAATATCTTTTCGACGACCGGGAGCCATACCACCCAACCCTCCCAGCAAAATGGCTATGGAAGATAAATTGGCAAAACCGCAAAGTGCAAAAGTAATCACGATTTGAGTATGTTCACTTAACTGGTCTTTATAATTAATGAAATCAAGGTAGGCAACAAATTCATTCACCACCAGTTTTTCCCCAATAAAGCTACCTGCTCGTATGGCTTCATCCCAGGGTATACCTAATAACCAGGCGACGGGCGCAAAAATGTACCCCAGGATCTCCTGTACCGTTAATTGAGGGTAGTCAAACCAACCGCCAAACCAACCTAAAATACCATTTAATAAAGCAATTAAAGCCACAAAAGCCAATAACATGGCACCTACATTCAGTGCCAGCTTCATGCCACTGGCCGCTCCTGAAGCCGCAGCATCAATAACATTCACAGGTTTTTCTTCATCGCTATGAAGATCTTCCAGTGAGTCATTAGTTTTTCCGGTTTCTGGCACCATCATTTTGGCCATGAGGAAACCACCCGGGGCGGCCATAAAACTGGCCGCTATCAGGTACTTTAATTCAACTCCGATGGCCACATAACCCACCAGAACCGAACCAGCCACCGTTGCCAGACCACCCACCATAACCGCGAACAATTCAGACTCGGTCATTGTTGGAATAAAAGGACGCACCACCAGAGGTGCCTCAGTCTGACCCACAAACACATTAGCAGCAGCAGAGAGTGATTCTGGTCGTGATGTACCTAATAATTTCTGCAGGCCCCCGCCGAGAATTTTAATGATCCAGCCCATAATGCCCAGATAATACAAAACAGCGACCAATGCAGAAAAATAAACAATAATCGGCAACACATAGAGTGCAAAAACAAAGCCCATATTTTTGCCAACCAGGTTGCCAAAAAGAAATGAGATTCCATCCTTTGCATAAGAAATAACATTGGCTATAACGGCAGAGATACTAAGAAGTGCTTCTTTCCCCGCAGGAAAATAAAGTACCAGAATACCTATCAACAGTTGAAGTCCAAAGGCTCCTCCTACGGTACGTAATTTTATAGCCTGTCGATTTTTAGAGGAAGCATAAGCTACGAAAAGCAGGGAAGCAATCCCCACCAGGGTCATTATTGTTGTCATTATTGCTGCCCTTAAATTCCTTAGAATTTATCTCTACATTAACATGAGTAACCTGCAAAGATACTTTATTATTTTTTAGTTCGCTATTAGTAAAATTGTCCCGTGCATTTTAACACAATCCTCAGGTAGTGGCATAATCCATGATTTTACTGCTTAAAGTCTATATTTTGATATCAACGCCAAGAATGGATGATAAATGTTCTGTTTGCTGGAAGGTGGCAATGGATTGATAGGCCTGAATGGCACTCCCAGATTGGGTGTTTAATACTTTTTCTACATCGGGCCGTGGAAATGTCTGCAAGGATTGTAATGACAATGGTAGCTGTGAAACATTTCTGGAGATCAGGTTGCCTTGAGGTTGACGGTTTTGCTCTGAAAGTTGATCCGGCGTAGTGGGTTGCTGATCAATTCGCTTTTTATCCGGCGAGTTATTCCGATTATCATAGACTGCAAGTGCCCGAGATGAAATGCCCACGATGGCCATATCATAGATTCCTTAGTAACTGTTACATTTCAAACTAAGGGTAACTAAAAATAGCATAATACCCTTAAACAAAATTAAGGTAACGCTCGGGAAATACATTACCTATGGGCACTATAACTTATTTTAAGATACTTTTTAAGTGACCTGAGGTATTAACTTGACGATGCAAGCTGTGGGAATCAACGCAGTTGATTCCTCTCTTTGGTGGTTTTTGCCACCTTGTCTCTAAGATAAACTGGCATAATCAGCTCGGCTTCAACAGCCGTGATCGATTGGACATTGGCTAAACTTATAGCCCAGGATGCACGAGGATAAAGGCAGTTGCTGTTTACAGAGAAATGGCAGTTAAAGCGTTGTTGAAACTTTTCAGCATAGGCTGACCACCCGGTTCCGGCACAGCAGGTCTTAGCGTTAAGACCATAATCGGGAACCTCTACTTTTTCTACAGCGGATACCATCGCTGTCGTTTCCTCAACTGGAAAATCATTTTTTATGCTGAAACATTGCCAATAGACCTCATTCAACCGGGCATCCATAGCAACAGCAATATGAGTACCTTCGATAACTGTGTCTTTTAAGCTTAACTGCACACCATTCGCCAGCACTTGAAGTGAATTAACCGGTATCACCGGTTTGCAAACGGCGTAAGCCAGCCCCTGAACCACACTTATACCCACACGAATACCGGTGAAAGCTCCAGGACCACAATTGACTATAAACTCATCAATATCCCGTAATTGCAGTTTAGCCTGCTGCAGTAAATCATCGACCATCTGAAGTATCAGTTCACCATGAAGCCTTGGCGCTATTTCAAATTTCTCAAAAATAACCCCCTCACTGGCTATTGCCACAGAGCAGGCTTCAGTGGTGGTATCAATGGCTAGTAGTGTTTTCATGTTCTTAACAACATCCAGATTTATCCTTCACTTTCAGTGGAGAGGTTTTGGAAAAAAGATCGGACCTTATCAATTTCCCGAGTACGCTTATAAGCCGGTAAACTACTGATAAAATCCTCACCGTAGCGCCGGCTGATAATTCTGGGATCAAGAACCACCAGAACGCCTTTATCTGTCTCGGTTCTAATCAAACGACCGGCACCCTGTTTCAGACTAATTACTGCATCGGGGATCTGAAAAACCTGAAACGGATCTTTACCCTGTTTTCTCAGGTATTCACTACGTGCCTGAACCACTGGATCAGAGGGTGATGAAAATGGCAGGCGATCGATGATAACCAGGCTTAGATGATCACCGGCCACATCGACCCCTTCCCAGAAACTACCGGTGGCAATTAATACAGAATTCTTTTTCTGTCTGAATTGATTGAGCAGATCATTTCTGGCCATATCGCCCTGAACCAGTATGGGATAATCCAGTTGCTGAAGAATATCACGGGCAATATTCAGTGCCCGGTAACTGGTTAATAATACAAACGCATTACCCTGACTCATGTTGATTAATGGCATAATCAGCTGCATCACCTGTTCGGTGGCATCCTTTAAATTAGGCTCTGGTAGGAATCGAGGTAAATAAAACAGCGTATTATTTTCATAGTCAAACGGGCTATGTAAAATCATTGCCTGAGTTTTTACATCGTGTTCACTCAGAGAAAAAGTGTCCAGAAAATGGTTCAAATTACCAGCTATGCTCAATGTTGCAGAAGTGAAAATCCAGGCAGATTCTTCATGTCGTTGCATTAATGATTTTAAATCCTGACTGATTTCAAGGGGCGTCTGGCTAATGGCAAAAGTTTTGCTGAAGGTTTCTATCCACTGTACCGAAGCAACCGTTTTCTTTTGTGTCGATTTTTTCAATCGTGCTATCATTGCAGATAATATTAATGCTCTGTTATAACAGAGTTCGATGGCAGGTGAGCGGCTTTGTTGTGCTTCCAGTATGGTATTTAAAGAAATGAAGGTGTCTAAAACCTCATCTATTATTGTTATGATCCCCGGTTTATGTTGCCATTTTCGCCAGTTTTCTTTAAGTGTTGCTTCATGACCAAAAGCCAGTCGCCAGTCCTGCATCTGTTTTTCCAACTCGGATGACAGCTCATCCAGCTCTTTACAGTCCTGTAAATTTTGTAGGTATTCGGCTTTGATATCTCTGGTTAAATCCAGTACCTGTCGGGATGAAAAGCGTTCACCCAGAAAATTTCGGGCAATTTCAGCTAATTGGTGAGATTCGTCAAATACCAGAACGTCAACCTCTGGTAGCAATTCACCAAATCCATCTTCCTTCAAACTTAAATCGGCAAAAAACAGGTAATGATTGATCACAATAAGATCAGCATCCATGGCTTTTTTACGAGCTTTCACCACAAAACAATCGTCATAATCAGGACACTGACTACCGAGACAATTATCCACACTGCTGGTAATAGATGGAATAAGCTGAGAATCTTCTGCTAACCCTGAGCCATCGGCCAAATCTCCAGTTTTAGTTTCACCAGACCATCTTTTAACCTGTTGTAATTGTGATACCAGAGCTTTCGATGAAAGTAATCCCTGCATGAGAGTCATTTCCATGCGGTTAATACAGAGATAATTAGCTCGTCCCTTTAACAGGGCCAGTTTGGTTGATACACCCAGTGCATCTACTACCAATGGCAGATCTTTTTCAAAAAGTTGATCCTGCAAAGTTTTGGTTCCGGTTGAAACCAATATTTTTTTGCCACTCAATAGTGATGGCACCAGATAAGCTAATGTTTTGCCTGTACCTGTTCCCGCCTCAACCGCCAATCGACCTTGTGTGGCAATACAATTTTCCACGGCAGATGCCATTTGCTGTTGTACCTGGCGTGGCTGATAATTTTTGAGTTGCTGTGCAAAAGGGCCCTGTGCTGACAACATCCATTCACTTTCGATTGTCTGAGTTTCCGTTAAAGTCATAGTAAATCAGCTGGACCAGATCTTTTTACTGAGCGCGGTGAATTTTTTCACGGTCATCGCGCCTCGGGAATTTTTTGATTTCCTTGATATAACATCCCCAAGCTTTTTTCTATCCGCCGCATAAATGGCTGTTGGTTCATAATTCTCATTAAAAAGCACCAGATAGATAGCATCCCATAACCCTTTGTCATTTAACTGACCGATACGTTGGTTCATTTTAGCCGCATCAAAGATAACTCGGCCTTTAATCTGAATTTTGAGAGCACCCTTGACTGCGTCTACTCCAGAAAATAGTTCTTCGGGTTTTGACAGGTTTAATAATCTACAGGCATCGTATTGTGCCAGATCAGCACTTACAGGTAAGGTTTGTCCCGTCGTGCGACGATACTCGGCCGCCAGTCGCCGAGTTTCAGACATCAGTTTATCCAGATCGTAAAGGGACATACCAGCCACCAAGGTGTAAAAAAGACAGTGTAACCTTTCAGGGGAGTAATTAACAAATAAAATTAACTAATAAAAAGTAAATAAGCTACTGATAATTATAAATAAAGAGGGTTTTGCATTTGAAATGGAGCAAATATCAGCTATCCATCGAGGAACAGGGTCTAGACTTTAAAATCGATTGATTTATTCTGTAATTCATCTTCAGGGAGCTGTGCGTTGGCTGATACCAGATCTTCAGCACGACGGTCGCTTTTTCTTTTTTCATTTTTGATGGGTTTATAATTATGACGTCGTTCTATGCGTCGACGTCTATCTGAGGATTCACTTTTATTCACCACGGGACGCTGCTCGGGCACGCCTTTAACCCGTTCAGTTGCTGAAGTTGGTTGAGCTCCTCTGTTTTTAACCGTCTGAGTCGGCCTCCCCGGGCGTCTGGTTAGGTCAAAAGGAACCAGATTTATCAAAGCCAAAACGTTTTCCTCTCCAGATAGATAAATCACTAATATATTCAGTTGCTCGTGCAACTGCATACCGGGCAAGGTTGTAGTTAAAAAATAGCAGTGATTTTCAACTACAAAAATAGCACCGGTTCTGTGTTTATCGGCAGAAACCTCTATATTTGTAGTGTTTTGAGTGATTTTTTTTGACGTTTTTGTTAAGCCTTTATGATCTAAGGAGTTTTTTATACTATTTTAAACAGGAGAATATCCATTTTAATGTGCTTTTTATCGGCTATAAACGATTTATCGGCTATAATTTTAACTATTCCATATGTTTCAATGTTGTCCCTGTCGCCAGTTTATGAGTCTGCTGTTTATACCAGCACTTATTCACACTAAGGGTTGAAATACCGAGTTTGAACCAGGATAATTTATGACCAAAACTAAAACAGCGAAGACCCCTGAAACTATTGACCCTAAAATTGAATTGCTGCCGGACAAAATCTGTATTCTACCGCTTTC
>DRNA01000057.1 GCA_011322365.1 Aeromonadales bacterium
AATCTGGCCAGGGAGCAAGGAAAACAACTCAAAGAAGATTTTATTCTTTCCTCTAAAGCTGAGCAATTCATCAAATTAGCTGCAGGTAAACATCAGTTTTTACTCGACTGTACCAGCCAGAAGCAGGGTGTTCTCAGCTTTTCAGCCAGTGGCCTTGAAAATAATAGTTTCTTTGTTGATGGAAAAAAAATCTCTCGCCTGACTTCAAGCCAGGTAGCCTATCTCACCCCCGAAACAAATTTTCAGGCCCGCTTATTATTAACCAAGCAATTCTCAGGAAAATTCTTTTTGAAATGGTCTGCGCTGAATCAGTTTATGGCGCAAAAACAACAGAATTTATTTGTGGTTAGTCTGTTTTATGGTATGTGTTTTACCCTGGCACTTTATGTGTTAATTCTGGGGAGCCGGCTTAACGATAAACGATTTTATTATTACAGTTTTTATATGGTATCAGTAGCCATATTCTTTCTTTTACAGGAAGGACAGCTTAATTTATTTTTACCCCTTAACCAGGGACAAAATGACACCATAACCCAAATGTTTTTTGCCGGGTTAACAGTATATCTGGCGACTCGGTTTCTAATTCGATTACTGGATCTGGATCATCTCTGGCCTAAACTCAGTCTCTACTTACTGGTGCTCCCGGCAAATATTGTGATTGGGTTAACTCTGTTATTATTCATAGTGAATAATTCAGTATTCAGTATTTTCAGTTCCATCATTTCTTACCTGACTCTTTATATTATAGCGGGTAACCTCTATCTGACTGGTAGAGCGGCCTGGCAAAAAGTACACACAGCTAATATTGTGTTTATTGCACTTGTGGTATTAATGGCAGCCATGATCTTGCGCGTAGCTATCCCGGATATGGATATCTTTTTACGTAAATATGCTTTATTTTTCTCCATAACGCTTGAATCATTTTTATTAGCAATGGCAACTGCTGAAAGAATTAAACTACTTAATATAGAAGGACGTATGGCGAAGCATGAAGCCATTACTGACGAGTTATGTAATATTTATAACCGCAGAGGCTGGATTCAACAGGCTGAAAAGGTACTCGCATTACAACGCTCTGAAAATGGATATTGTGTAGTATTTTTTATCGATCTGAATAAATTTAAGCAGATCAACGATAACTATGGTCATGCCATTGGGGATGAAGTGCTAATTGCTATTTCCATGTTGATAAAACATCAGGTCAAAAGTAAGGATGCAGTAGGGCGTATAGGTGGAGATGAATTTGTGGTGATTAGCTATTTTAAAGATAGAGAAAAAGCTGATGAACTGCTTCATCGATTAAAAAAACGACTACAAAAAACCATTATCCAGTGTTCTGCAGGCGAAATAGAGATCACTTCCAGTGTTGGCTATCAGGTATACAGCGAACCGCCATCAGGTATTGAACAGATATTAAAAGAAGCTGATCGCGTCATGTACCAACACAAGCTTGCCTTTGAATAATTGTACCTGAGTATTTGCTCATTAACCTCATTGGGAGTTGCATTCATTTATCGCCAGTGTATAATCCCTGCGACCGTGCCAGAGTGGTGGAATTGGTAGACACGCCGGATTCAAAATCCGGTGGCCTTGCGGTCGTGACGGTTCAAGTCCGTCCTCTGGTACCAGCTGTTTTTAATAAAAACTTGCTTATTGGCAAGTTTTTTTGTGTCAAAATTTTTTTCTGAATTTATTTGTTTCTCCTCGACATCATTTCATACAGTTTTCTTCCATCCAGCTCACTACTTCATGTTGAAGGCTAATTCTGGATATAGAAAAAGCGTGATCGCCCGGGATCATTTTTGCTGTCACAGAGAGCCCTTTAACTTTCTGGTATTGTTCCATATTGGCCTGCTGCACGGTTGGTAGTACCGTTTTGTCCTGATCGCCTACAATTAGCAGGATATTTTTGCCAATTAACTTATCTCCGTAAGTTCGGGTATCCATTTCTTTTGCGTGTTCTACCAGTTCAAATATGGCCTGGGAGCCGGGGAAGTTTCGAAGCATAATTAGCTGGTCAATATATTTTCCAATATTGGCA
>DRNA01000058.1 GCA_011322365.1 Aeromonadales bacterium
CCCCACACTGCCTCAGCCAGCTGCTGTTGGCCCAGATTCGGCCAGTCGGCCTGCTCATAATGACGGACACTGGATAAAATATCACCGAGTATGCCGGATTCTGATAATAATGCCTGATTGATATCATCTGATAAAGGCAGATCATCCAGTAGGTTCTTAAGCGGAAAATCCAGATAGGCATCAATCATGGAGATTAAACCCATTAGAAAAGCCTTATCAGCATCAACTGTTTCCAGCAATTGAGCCAGATCCCTGCAAAAGGCGGCACGGACCAGATTAATACGCATCAGTTCAGAAGGCTTATTTTTTTGTGAAGAAAGAACCAGTAAACTAACCCATTGCCTTAACATGGATAAACCCAGGAAAACGATAGCCTCTTTAATATTTTCAATTTTTCGAGCCATCCCGAAAGCAGCTGAATTAATGAGTCTTAACAACTGTGTGGTTAGAATAGTGTCCGCAATAATGGCACGTTCAATTTTTTCCGGGTTGGTATCGGGATTATAGAGTTCACCCAATAAACGCAAAGTAGCCTGAGCATTAGCTGAAAGCATTTTTGCCTCAGATAGTTCAGGAGCAATCAGGAACTCGCCTGAGAACAGATCAGCATCCAGCATGAGGGCATGTTTGAAATCGTCTGCAGTCTGGATATTTTTCACTTTAATTAAACCGGAAAAAGACGAGCCCAAAGGTTTAAAAGTGTTGATTGCATCTGCTGGAAAGCTTTGCAAATCGATACTGATATAGTCAGCAATCTTTAACAGTTCTTCCGGATAAATATCCGCTCTGAAGCTCCCAAGACAGAGTTTCAGTTGGGGATGCCGGTTTTTGTATGCCAGCAGATTTTCAACATGATCCGCGGCTTCAGGATTTAGTTCGATAATAATGGCTGGAAATAATAAGGCTGGTAAAGCATCAATAAGCAGAAACTGGCAGTCCATATTAATGAATACCGGTTTGCGTCCTTTTTCAATTTCTTTATCAGCTGGCAAGCTGGCAAATCTATTTAACAGTGCCTGAGCGGTTTTATGGTTACTGGCAAGTAGTGGTATAAACTTGTCAGGGCTGTTTTGGTAAAGCAGCTCATAACCAAAACTGTTTTTATCCCGATCAATAATAGCCTGTCTTGTGATCAATTCAGCAGGATCAACTTCCTGAGTTTCCATGTATTCCTTTTCCTTTACGAGTTGTTTATCACCCATACTACAAGAATAGCAACACTTATTGATTTTGCTATAAATATTTAATTTTCTCGCATGAAATATAGATGATTGATTTCATTCAATGCTGCGCACCGGAATTTTTTTCTTTTTCAAGTTCGATTAATTTACCCAGGCCGGAGGTTAAATTAATAAATTTTTGTTCGAAGGGTTTCAAACTCTGTGCATCCAGTTCAAATGTTACCGTCACTCGATCACTATATTGTGCATTTATATTTTCAGCCTGGTATTGATTAAGCAATATTTCTACCTGAGGCCAGTGGCTGTATCCGGTATCGAGGAAAAATTGCTGATAACAAACCTTTTCAGTGACCCTAAGTGATTCAAGAGCCAGCTTAACAGCGTCTGCATAGGCACGAGAAAGGCCACCCGTGCCGAGCTTGACCCCGCCATAGTATCGCGTAACCACAGCGGTTAATTCGCCAATTTTGGCATGAAGCAGGATATTTAGCATGGGTTTAGCCGCTGTGCCATGAGGTTCACCATCATCACTGCAACCGATAAGGCGGCTATCTCCCGGAGGGCCAGCCTGATAGGCCCAGCAGTTGTGGCTTGCCTCGGGAAATTGTTGTTTGATTTCAGCAATAAAAGTTTTCG
>DRNA01000059.1 GCA_011322365.1 Aeromonadales bacterium
ATAATAATAAATTGCTGCCACCCCATCTGTTCACAAAAAGCCAGCACTTCACTGACTCCATCGATAAAATGATAATTTTCTCCTTCGGCTTTACAACTGGAATTCCCATGGCCGGGAAAATCCATTGCGGTAATTTCCCAGCCCACCGTTAATAGAGTACCTTCATGCATCAGAGGTGAAAAACTTTCCAGATTATCCAGCCAGCCGTGTAAAGCAATAACAGGTAATCGTTGTGGTGAATGTTGACTCTGAGATTTCCACTGGCGTGCGGCTATATCTAAACCAGGTATTGACTGTGTAAAATCTTTATACATTTGGCGATTGTAACCTCTGACAAGCTCAACTATGATATGAGCAAGGATTATTAAAATTCAGTATGAGGATATCATGGCTAAAGAGAAGTTTGTTACTGATGATTTACAAAATTTGTCTGAGGAGGTCGTTTTTGAGCAAATTGCCATTTTACAACAGGAGGGTAATAAAGATTTACCGGAGACCGATATTGGTATTCAGGATGTAGCGGCCATTGCTTTAAATAATATGCCGCCTAAATATGTCTGTAGTTTTATAGATAAGGTTTCGCCACGAAAAGAGCTATTAGATGAACTGCAAGATTTAAGAAAATATGCTCGACGTCAACTATTAAAGGCTATTCGCAAAGTCAGCAAAAATCCACACGATTAGAGAAATTTTGCTCCCAGAGAACATAAAAAAACGGAACCTTTTACAGGTTCCGTTGGATTGAAAGCAATTTTCGCTTTTCTAAGGGGGAGTATCACATTATCACTACACTTCAGATAGAGGTACCAAGTCCATCTAATAACTCTGACTAAGGTATTGCTGATAAGTTCCCACTTTTTGGAATAAATTATTAAAATATCAGTCTTATTAACAAATAAAATCTTATCCCTTTGATTTATCAGAGTTTATTTTATTCAAACTCTTCACGATTCATTGAAAATTTACAGTTTTCAAGTGTAAAACGGCCTTTCTCATCTTGAGATAATGCTCCCAAAGCAATTTTCGGGTCATGAGTGAAAAATAATTGCCCCCTTTGCTGCAATAATTCATTCAGTAGCAACTGCTTCTCATCGATTAAGGCTTCAGGAAATCGATCATAGCCCATGGTTACCGGTAAATGTACCCAGGGGCTACCTGGGATAAGATCGGCCACAAACACAATGGGCCCCTGCTGCAGATTGATATGTGTGAGCAACATTCCCGGTGTATGTCCATTACTGGTAGTAAAAGAAAAAACCGGCCCCAACCAGTTATCGGCATTACCCTCAATTAAATGAAGCCTGTTACTACTTTCAAGTTGGCGATTCAACACAGGGATAAATGAGGCTCTATCTCTAGGATGCGGATTATTAGCTCTCTCCCAGGCAGTTTTACTGCTATAGATGCGGGCATTGGGAAACAAAAGATGTGGTTCGACGCCCTGTTCCCAGGAAGATAACAAACCTCCAGCATGATCAAAATGGAGATGTGATAAAATCACGGCATCGATATCTTCATGCCCAATAGCCATTTTAGCCAGATTATCTAATAGAACGTGACGATCTTCACTGATCCCAAATCGAGCTTTTAATTTTGGTTCAAAAAAATTACCAATCCCTGTTTCTAACAGAATTTTTTTTCCATCGGTCTCAATTAACAGGGCTCGACAGGCCATAGTGATACGATTTTCATCATCTGCCTTCATCCATTTTGACCACATATTTCGTGGTACATTGCCAAACATGGCTCCGCCATCAAGCTTTTGCGAATTACCCATAATTGAGGTCAGTTGAACCATGAAATACTCCAGAGATTATAAATAATGAATTGATTTTAGATGAAATTTTTTGCCTGATGTTGCAAGATGCGAAGTTTCTATAGACGAATCACTGCTTGAACCATTATTGATCTGAATATAGCCGGGATCCAGTTTTATTCTATCCCAGGAAGGATCAACCGCCATCCATTGATTGTCAATAAAAACTTCCGCCCATACATGTGCCTGAAACTGCTGCTTTTTATCGCCCAGATATAGCAACCCATTGACTTCTCTCGCCGGTATACCACTACTTCTGGCCAGAGCCACAAATAACAACGCATGCTCCGTACAGTCACCGACAGGATTATTTAAAATCGATTCAACACTACTTTGGGTCAGTACCACACCATCCTCAACAAATTCAGAGACAAAATTAACAAGTGCCGTCACTTTTTCCCTTGTACCTGATTCAGCCTGGTACAGGCTTCGTAAAATAGTATCCAATTGCGCTAATTTTGGGTAACGTCTGGATGACTTTAAAAACATTTGAATCTCCTCATCTCTGGATTGTATTCCCATTGAGGCTCCAATGTGTAAAACACCACCAGACTCAGTTTGCCGTGTTACTATTTTATTGTGTCCTGATAACTCAAGTTCCAGCTTTGATATTCTGGAAATATTCCCTAATGGGCTGTCAATTTTTATGTATTCATTCTGGTTAAACGGGTGATTACTATCAAGGGGTTCAGCTACTTCCCTGCTACTTAAGTTATAACTTATCAACGGTTTTGAAACTTTATCTATTCTACTAACAGGACTACTAACAAGACTACGCCCTGTTAAATTACCTGCTGTATTGTAATACCAGATGGACTGCCATCTCTCATCAGATTTCCTGCTGATCCAACTAATTTGTTTGCTGTCTTCAATATAATGCTCAAATAAATAATCCGCTGCGACCAAAACATCCATATCCCATAATTTTACCTGGTATCGATTTTCAGAAGTTGGCAACTTCCCCACCAGAGCAGGGAATAAATGCTGGGAAATTGTGTAGCTCTGTGGGTAGCTCCGTTTCTGAAAATATCCATTTTTTGAAACGATTAAAGTGTGCTGATCGATTTTAAATCTTGACCATTGTTCTGTTTCCATCGAACCCTGAAAACTGATTTTATGAGAATAACCGGATAAAAGCTGATGGGGAGAATGGCTGGAGAACTGCAGATGCTCATCCTGAATTGTGGTCAATTTTAAACCTCTGCCTGTTCCTGAAATTTTTAATCGCTGATGCCAGCTGATGACAGCTTTTTCCTGTTTCCACTGTTCATTAATAAAACCAACTTTCTTCCCCTGCCACTTTAATTCAAACCATTTGGCCTCATACATGGAGTTGCTTTTTAAATAACGCTCAACTTCATCCTCATAATTAGCGGCCGAATTGTTTGGTACTGAGTGTTCAAGAGGATAAAAAACATACCAGCATACAATAATCGTGGCCAATACGAAAAACCACAACCAACCCTTCATTCTGGTTAGTAAGCTCAAGAAACCGCTATTCCTTTTGCTTTTCGAGTGGAGGATTCTCGTGCCTTCTGTGTGGAGGATTATCGCGCCTTCTGGGTGGAACTGACCTGGGTTGTTGTTGATGGCCTGACCTTTGTGAGCCTGGTGTGGAGCCAGTGGAACCATTATGTCGGTGCGAAGACGAATTTGAGCGATAGTAGCCGCCACGAGAATGGTATCGAGGATAATAATAGGAAAAATAGGGATCCCAGTAACTTATGGGATAATATAGGGTCTGGTAAACCACTTCCTTGCGCTCGGGCCAGAGGATATAGCCTTCAGCATTGACCACTGGATACTGATAATCATGCTCACCTATTTTACCTTTGGTGACACCCGATAGCGCACCAACCACTGTGAAAACACGTCCTTTGGCATAAATAGCCGGATCAAGAAAAGCATCTACTTTAACCAGAAATCGGCCATCTGTAGTGTCACTTTTCTGTGGCTCCCCATTTCCTGCCAGAGGCAGTTGCACCACTTCGAGCCAGGTTTCTTTTTGATGATTGTTAATATTAGCTATCACACCGCCCCAACGAATAACAAAACTATTATCAACTTTCAGGCCATTTTGAATATCCTTAACCGTGACATCAGCGTTTACCTGCTGATTGATTGGTTCAGGATAGCGGTTGGCACAGGCACTTAAAAGAACGACCATTGCAGTGATGCTTAAGAATCCAGCTCGTGAAAATTTCATTATTTACCTCAAAAAACATGGTTATACCCGTGCTACCTGGAAAAAGTATACGTCAAATCAGATGCAGGAGTCATCTTATCCAGGTAAATTAATTTAAAGGTGTGAGATACAACACGTTACTTTAATGTATCTAATTGATTACAAAATGAATATTTATACCCATAATCATTCAAGATGCAGGATGATTCTTTTGCAATCGATCTGAATTAATTTCCTTAGTGAATGACAGTCATTCTAATTTAGATTTTGCTAATATAATGATTTTGCTGCAAATTTTGTTTTTTCATGGTGATGTGGTATGGTCGGGTTGTTTATATTAGACGTGACTGTATTAGGTTTGGCTTTAGTAAGCCCCTTTTATTTCTTAAGATTTCGAAATACGAGAACAAACTATGAAAATTAAAACTAAAATTATCACTCCCTTAATCGCACTTTC
>DRNA01000060.1 GCA_011322365.1 Aeromonadales bacterium
AATTTGCTTAAATACGAGGTTTAGTTATGGCAAAAAATAAAAAACTTTCTACTACAGAACTGCTTATTGAGAATCTTAAACTCAATATCGGTCAACTTTCTGAAATGATTGAAAATCAGGGGGCACAGGCTTTTGGTGACAGCAACTTATTGTCACTGGAAGAAATTGAAGATTATTCCACTGAGTTTCTGGAATTATTTGTACAGTTGCTGCAGTCTGACTACCAGATAAATAAGGACAATAGTGAATATAAAGCTCTGGTAACATTTTTTAATCAGTGTTCAGAGCAGATACAGATCCGCGGCGGTACCATGGAAGAATTTGTATCCTATATGCATTTTCTGCAAACCAGCCTGATCAAAGGACTGCAGGATGATAAAAGCATGGACATGGCACAATATAAAGAAGTCCTGCTGATGCTGGCATCCATGTTTAACGATATCAGTCTTCAGGTCTTTAAGATCTATCTGGATGAAAAAGAATTTACCATTAAGGCACAGCAGGAAGAACTATTACAGACATCCACTCCTATTACTGAGATATGGGACGGTGTATTAACCCTACCCATAATCGGCAGTCTGGACTCATCCCGTACCATGGTGGTAATGGAAAAACTATTGAGCAAAATTGAAGCCGATCGTTCCCGTATGGTGGTTATTGATGTGACCGGCGTAATTACAATTGACTCCCAGGTAGCCCATCACCTGATCCAGATGATGCGCGCCATCAGATTGATGGGAGCAACACCCATAATTACCGGGATCAGGCCAGATATTGCACGGGCCTTAACGAATCTTAATATCGATCTGGGTGATGTGGTTACCCGTGCTACCCTGTCAGAAGGTCTTAAAGAGGCTTTCCATCATCTTAATATTATTGTTAGCAGTGAAGGCTGAAAATGCAGGGCATTCACCTTACCTTATTATCCAGACAGTGCATATTATTAGAGCCGGGTACAAGTCTTAACCCAGCCAAACCGGAGCAGTATGCCGATGAAATTATCACCTTTCTGCAGAAAAACCGGAGTTTAGGACTGATTTACGACTTAAAGGATATCAGCCTGATAGATAAAACCTATTTTAACTGGTTAAACTACCTGCATACTCTGTGTTGCCTGAATAATACGATTATGGTTACGGTTAATATGAGCCCGTCAGCGGCTTATGGATTATCTCTGTTTATGGATAAATTTCCGGACTTTAAAACTGCCCTGAGTGTGGAAGATGCACGAAAGCATATTGTTATGAAGAAAGAAGGATAGTTAACGGAAATGGTTTTACATTCATTACATAAACATGATTATTATTATGATACGATTCATCCGAGAATAAGCTGACTTTCCAATAAATATAATCAGTAAATGACAGGCAATTTGTCCAGGTTCAGCATGTAAGAGTCATTTCTACAGACTGGTCAAACTACTCAGAATGATAAGTTTCAATCACCATTCAAATCAATATTAGTATTCTTGAGTTGAAAATTGGACTCACATTTTGACAAAAAATAAGTACTGCTATGAACCTTGGCGGAATAATCAGTACTTACTAAAATATTTAGTCAAGTTATAAAGCGGGCGCTTTTGGAAACAGATTTTTTAGTCAGTAATGACACTATTGCTCTTATCTACGTTTATGGAGAATCTTTCAGATTCTAAGACAGCCTTGAGTGTGGAGGATACATAAATTTTTTTAATATAAGTTCGGCAGTTAATTGAAAATTATGTTTGATAGTATAAACTTTGGTGGATGTAACTAAAAATAAAAAAGGAAACACAATGACTCAAAAAAACTTGCTGGAAGATAATGGTCGACGTAATATTTTATTAGGTGCAGCAGCACTGACCGCTACAATGGCTGCAGGAGCAGGCTTTGCATCTGGTCATGATGATCATGCGGGGCATGATCATCATAATATGAATAAAAATGACGCTCTGATTGATTCAGCACTTGATTGCATTAAAAAAGGAGATGCCTGTCTGGATCATTGTATAGAACTGGTAAAAATGGGTGACACATCCATTGCAGATTGTCTCGCAACGGTTACAGACATGCTTCCCATGTGTGCCGCTCTGAGCAAACTGGCTGCCAATCAGTCAAAGTTTACTGTGGATGTCGCTAAAGTCTGCATTTCCGTGTGTGAGGCCTGTGAAAAGGAGTGCCGTAAACATGAGAAAAAACACGAGGCCTGCCGTAATTGTGCTGAGTCCTGTGCCGCCTGTATTAAAGAGTGTAAAAAGCTGGTAGCCTAATTGCTTTTACCCCTTTATTTACTATTAGTAATAAAGGGGTAACTTACTTTCCGTAAAAATGCGCCTGAAATGGTTTTCTGAATGACTGATGACAGTTCAGACAACTTTTCTGTAATTGCGCAAACTTATCAATAATAGCATTACCGTTTTCCTGTTCTGCCAGCTTTACCAGCTCCATGGCGGTATTATGGGTAATAGTATCCAGTTTTTTAAACTGAGCTGTATCCGTTCCAATAAAGCTTAATATCCGTATTTTTTCAGTAAAAGGCGGTTTAGGATGTTCGGCAATATTAACCGCAGATTGTTTGATAGCAGACCAGTCTTCATTATTTATGGCAGCCAGGATATTCTGCATGTCGTTGCCCATAGCTTTCATTATTTTCCTTAACTCAAGCGGTTCCGTGTTGTTATCTGTTTCAGAAAAAGCAGTGGAGAAGCTCATTGTAAATAATATAAAAACGCAAAAAAGAGTTGAGTTTAACAAGGTGATTCCAGATACAGGTAGGCAGTAATGGAACACTGGTTAACAGCATAAATGCCGTTAAGCAGTGCTATTGTGTTGCAGGTAAAAAAGCTTATTAAAAGTTATAACCAATCTTAAAAGTGGTTAACAGATTATCCATATCTTCTTTTTTATCATTTGCTCTGTAAAAGCGGGCGCTTTCTGTCCACTGATAACGGGACCCAAAGTTTGCATACAGGTTGCCTTTACGGTATTCAACTGCAAAACCAGCTTGCCCTGCCCATAGGTTTGGATCTCTGCCGTTTTTGACATCCGTTGAAATATAGCCCAGACCCGGACCTACACCGAAACGCAGTTCATCGGATAATTGCCAGAAATAATGGGGGTTAATTTCAAAAGTGGTTAATTCCAGATCGTTATTGTCATAAAAGTTGACACTGAGCTGCTGCAGAATCACGTTTTTGCCGGGAATGGTAAAAACTGGGCAGTTAAAAGTCGCCTGTAAACCATAAGTGGGGCCGCCACCGGCAATATTGTTGCCAATATCCATATAACCGACAGTGGCTGCTACAGCCAGGTCAGCATCCCAGTTGTCTTTAAAGGCCGGAAAAAGTATCAGCTCATCAGTTTCAGCATAGCTGTTGCTTATAAATAATGCACCGAATAGTGCAAAAACAATTTTTTGATAGTACTTATTCATTGAGGCTCCCGTTAATATTTAATGCGTTGTTAATTCTGTCTTTATTGTTGAACTGTATTATTGACTGGTTC
>DRNA01000061.1 GCA_011322365.1 Aeromonadales bacterium
ACTGCTGCCCGCAGCATATCTCCGGTGGAGATCTGTGGAATATGATATTTTTCAGTAATAAATTGTGCCTGGGTGCCCTTTCCTGCACCAGGCGCACCTAACAGAATGAGTCGCATCAAGTTTCTCCAAAAATTCCTGCTTTGAGGATAGCAAACGGGTAGTCAGAATGCGTAAGATACAATGCTTGTGGTTGCTAAACAATAGGGTTTTCTTATTAATCTGAAATAATTGTAACTATTCAGCGAATAGTTAATTTAATCCGTAACTGTTCAGATTGCCCCTGAAATGTGCCAAATTAAGGCAAAAAATGTGATTTTACAGCTGTAAATGACCATTTTTGAACGAAGAGTTGGTGCATTTCAGGGATTAGCTGAATAGTTACAAATAAATTTTGTTCTGACTAAGCGTATTTTATACCCTGTTCTCACCAATCAGGGTTGCTATTTTTTCCAGCTCTGTAGAATTTTCCAGTAATAAATCCAACTGTTGCATACCATCCTGTCGGGTTATACCCAGATGTTGGAAACAACTTTCATCAATTTCTTCATCACCCAGGTCGCCTAATCCCTGGGAACTTAACAGATTTAATACCACTCGTAGTAAAATAACGTAATCCGCTTCATCACCCTGATAGTGAGGATTATGGTGTTCGGCATTAGCTACCACAATAGCCTCGGGCATATTCCAGTATTTCATTAACCATTGGCCAAGACTGTTATGAGAAATCAACATCGGTTCCTCTCCACTGTCCATGCTCTGTTTTGCTTCTTTATCACCAGTAGCACTACTTTTAATCAGTTGTTGTTCTAAATCATACAATGAACAATAAGGAAATGAGGTGATAAGTTTGTTTAACAGATAGTATTCGCTCTGGAACAGTTCAGCCAATACCAGCACACCAAAATTGTGCAATAATCCCACCAGGTAAGCCGTTCCCGAGTTTATGCTTTCAAGTGATGACTTTCTGGCTAGTTTTTGAGAAAGCGCAGCTGCGAATACAGCATTTTTCCAGAAACTATTGATACCCAGAGGACCATCACTATTTAAATTAAATGCCCTGCCTGCAGCAATACCCAGAGCGAGATTGGCGACAACATCAAACCCCAGCACTCGGGAAATTGCCTTCTGAATAGAATCCACTTTTCCCTGATAACCAAAATAGGAAGAACGAGCATAACGCATGACCTGGGCTGCCATGCTAGGGTCAATTTCAATTAATGATGCCAGATCGGCAATTTTTGCTTCCGGGTCAGCCACCACCTTCAAAATTTTTACAGCCACCGCCGGCATAGCCGGTAAGCGATGCAATTGATTCATACGGCGTTTGATATAATCATTTCCCGGTAACTGAATTTTGTTCCAGAAAGTTTCTTTACCGGTGAGTAATTTTTCATTGTCTGCCTGGATGATAATACTGATCTCTGCAGCTGTACATTCCTGCATTAATTGCTGAAACTGTACGTTTTTAATTTTCAAAAAATCAGTATGATTCCCGGCTTCCAGATAAATTTCATCGAAACCAGAGAGTGATTGATCAACAACACCCTTCAAAGAGTAGGCCTCAGGAAAAGGCATAAGACAGCCTGCTTCAGTAGCGGAAAATAAATGCTGGAAGCTGGCTGAAGAAACGGGTTTAAATTTTTTATGGGTAAGCGCTTCTATGGCTGAGAAATCAATCACCGCATTCAAAGGGACTATCACCATCATATGTTCATCACCACAGGCAATAATAGCTGCTCTGGCAATTTTATGATGTTCAAGGCTGAGTAAATCAGCAGATACCGTTAAACTGGAGTTATATGCGTGAGTCAGCAGCTCAGGTATAATGTTTTTCCTTGATAGAAATTTTTGCAAATCCGCGTTCAGGCTCATCGTCACCACAATTTTCAGCACTTTTCTCCGTTAATTGTAGTCTGAAAAGCATAAAAAAGGGAGCCGAAGCTCCCTTTTTATTATGCACTATCAATATAACTACAGGGTCTTATTTAGACAACTTGAGCAGCATACGATTGAGACGATTGGTAAACGTCATCGGGTCATCCAGCTGACCGCGCTCAGCTAATACCGCCTGTTCAAAGAGTAAATGAGCCCACTCGGAAAATGCTTCATCATCCTGTTCTTTCTCCAGTTTTTTGACAACCTCATTTTCAGGATTTAACTCAAAAATAGGCTTACTTTCCGGAACAGCCTGACCTGCGGCCTTCAATATCTGAGCCATCTGAGGTCCTAGATCACCTTCTCCCTGAACGATACAGGCAGGAGTATCGGTTAATCTGTGTGTCAAACGAACGTCTGCAACACTCTCTCCCAGAACAGTTTTAACATGCTCAAGGAATGGTTTTGCCTTTTCGTTTTCCTTATCCAGCTTCGCTTTGTCCTTTTTATCTTCTAGCTCACCCAGATCCAGTTCACCGCGAGTCACCGAGAGTAGTTTCTTACCATCAAATTCAGTCAGATGACTTACCAACCACTCATCTACCCTGTCAGTTAACAGCAATACTTCGATACCTTTCTTTTTAAAGATTTCCAGATGAGGGCTGTTTTTGGCTGCAACATAACTCTCGGCAGTAATATAATAAATATCTTTCTGGCCCTTTTTCATTCGAGAGACGTAATCTTCCAGAGACACATTCTGGATATCACTATCGTTGTGAGTGGAGGCAAAACGTAACAGTTTAGCAATGGCATCTTTATTGGCAAAATCTTCAGCCGGCCCTTCTTTTAGCACCTGACCAAACTCATTCCAGAAAAGCTGATATTTCTCGGCATCATTTTTAGCCAATTTGGATAAAGTATCCAGAACCCGTTTGGTAACTGCACTTCTCAAACTTTGAGTAATGGCATTATCCTGTAATATTTCACGAGAAATATTAAGTGGTAAATCATTTGAATCCAGAACACCTTTTACAAAACGTAAATATAAAGGTAAAAACTGTTCTGCATCATCCATTATGAAAACGCGTTGCACATACAGTTTTAACCCCTGAGGACGTTCTCTATTCCAGAGATCAAAGGGTGCTTTTGCCGGGATATACAATAAACTGGTGTATTCCAGTTTGCCTTCAACTTTATTATGAGCCCAGACTAATGGATCCTGAAAATCATGCGAGACATGTTTATAGAATTCTTTATAATCTTCATCGGTTAGATCTTTTTTCGATTCAGTCCAGAGTGCTTTTACTTTATTAACCACTTCCCACTCAGGTGCTTTATCTTCTACTTTCTCATCATCTTTAGCATCAGCATCTTTCGGAGCCTCGGGTTTAATCATTTCGACCGGAACCGAAATATGATCGGAATATTTATTGATGATACTACGGATCCGGTAATCCTCTGCAAATTCTCTGGCATCTTCTTTCAGATGAAGCGTTATGGTTGTGCCTCGATCTTTCTTGTCAATTGGCTCAATAGTAAAATTACCATCCCCTTTGGATTCCCATCGTACAGCATCTTTAGAACCCGCCGCCAGAGTATCAACCGTGACGTCGTCAGCAACAATAAACGAAGAATAAAATCCCACACCAAACTGACCAATGAGGTTACTGGCATTTTTTTGATCGCTACTTAATTGCTTTAAAAACTCCGCAGTACCGGAACGGGCGATAGTCCCCAGATTCTGTATCACCTCTTCTTCGGTCATACCAATACCATTATCACTGATAGTCAGCGTGCCCTTTTCCGCATCTGTTGAAATCCGAATATGGAGCTCACTATCGCCTGCATATAAAGAATCATCTGATATTGCCTTAAAACGTAATTTATCACAGGCATCTGCACCGTTGGATATGAGCTCTCGAAGGAAAATTTCTTTATTGGAATATAACGAATGAACCATCAGGTGTAGTAACTGATTAACTTCAGTCTGAAAACTATGGGTTTGCTTTTCAGTGTGTTTTTGCTTGGTTTTACTCATGGGTTTCTCACTCTCATTTAGTTTATTTCAACACCAGACAACCAGAACATTGCATCATGACATGACACGTTCAGGCTATTTTAAAATGTATTAAGATGGGAACTTAATTGGGTTTAAAGCCGATATTTTCAAGTCATTTAAGAAGAAATATTTGATCGGTTATTATTTTTTTGTAATATTTTATCTGCTAATAACATCCAAAATTGGTCACAGCTCTTGCCTTAATTGACCAAAAAGGGGTAGGATAAATGACGAAATTAGTTCAGACTAAAATAAATACAATAAAAACAAAGCGTTAAACAACAAGCCTACTAAGAACCATCAAAGGAAACGAAATATTAAAAAATGATCTCCCATTAAAGATGATACAAACATAAGAAATAAATTCACAACAATAAGGATACTACTATGAAAAAAATCACCGGAATACTTCCCGCCCTTGTTGCACTCGTGCTGTCAGCCTGTGACACGGGTTCTTCTATTGACACCAAGCTTGAAATAGAACCAGCAAAAACCAATGCTATTTTTGCACCTGGGGCTGGACAGATCCCTATACCCAATGATCTGTTGTTTGGCGGAACACAGGATTTAACATTAAACATCCCGGTAGCGGATCCGCTGGATGAATCCGATCCTAAAGTCGCTATGAACGCATTGGATGGCTGGTCGGCGGTTGCGCCCTTTGCTATTGCGTTTCGTAATTCTCGTAATGATGGTACCGATCTTGACCAGTCAACTATTCTACCGGGTCAAACCATCAGAATGTTTGAAACCAGTGTTTTAAGACCTGAAGCCATTCCTGGAACAGGAATTATCGTACCGACAGGGCCTGTAACAGGCATCGTTAGAGAACTGACACCCGGCGTCGACTTTTTCGCCCAGTATGCGGGGCCGTTAACAGTTGGTGTAATCCCTCTAAAACCTTTAACGCCTCAGGCCAATTATATGGTGGTAGTGACTAATGGTATAAAAGATACTAATGGCTCTCCTATTGTGGTGGATGTGCAATATAGTTTTGCCAAAGGTCCTAATCCTTTAGGGGGTTCTACAGCGGCACTTGAACCCGTGAGACAGTTGGTTAACGCCATGGAAGCCGCAGCTGAAGCTGACGCTGGCATTGATAAAGCATCTATTGTGCTAAGTTTCCAGTTTACCGTTCAATCTGTGGGTGATGTGGTCTCTTCAGCAAAAGCGTTCTATCTGGATTTTCCGGCTTCACAAGGGGCAGTGCCTCCCACCAGTTTTAGTAGTTTGATGACAGATACCACAC
>DRNA01000062.1 GCA_011322365.1 Aeromonadales bacterium
AAACGAGTTATTCAGTCAGGCAATGCTATCGGTGGTGCCATATCTCAGGATGGAAAAGTGGTAGCGGTTTCCAACTATACGCCCGGAGGTGTGAAACTATTTGACAGCAAAACTCTGAAACTACTGTCGACCATAAAAGCCATCACTCCGCAAACACCAAAGGGTTCAAAAGTTATTGGTCTCACCGATGCCCCGGATAATCGTTTAATTTTCAGTCTCTATGATGCAGGGGAAACCTGGATAGCCGATATCAGCCATCCCGAAAAACCGATCATAAAAAAATATCATAAGGTGGGGAAACTCCCTTATGATGGTCTGATTTCACCCGATGGACGTTTTTACATTGCCGGTCTTTTTGGTGAAGATGGTTTAGCAAAGCTGGATTTATGGTATCCCGAAAAAGGTATGCAACGTATTTTAGGTCATTATGGTAAGGGTGATAAAAAACTACCGGTTTATAAAATGCCCCATCTTGAAGGTTGGACCTTTGCCGATGATCATGTATTTTTACCGGCGGTAGGACATCATCAATTACTGGTGGCTGATAAAAATAACTGGTCATTAGTTAAAAAAATTGCTCTGGTAGGGCAACCGGTATTTGCCATGGCCAGACCGGATGCACGTTATATCTGGGTGAATTTTGCTTTTCCTGATAATCAATATCTGCAGGTAATTGATACCAAAACATCAACGCTGGTGAAAACGCTGGAGCCAGGCCCCGGTATCATGCACATGGCTTTTACACCTCGAGGTGAAAATATCTGGGTTTCAGTCAGAGATGAAGATAAAGTGAAAATTTATGATACTCGCACATTTAAATTAATTAAGACGCTGGATGTTAAAAAACCCAGTGGGATCTTTTTTACTGATAGAGCGCACAAAATAGGTTTATAGCCGTATGATACTTGATGCCATTGACAAACAACTTTTGCAAAATTTTCAGCAGGATTTTCCGCTGCAACAGAATCCCTTTATGCAAATTGCCAGAACTCTGGGAATTAGTGAGCAACAGGTCATAACAAAATATCAACAATTGAGTAAAAAAGGTTATATCAGCCGTATTGGTGCCGTGTTGAATCATAAAAAAATGGGAGCTTCTACATTGGCAGCCATTTCAGCAAAGGAACACCAGGTAGATAAATTTGCCAGAATTATCAATCAATTTGATGAAGTTAATCATAACTATTTACGTGAGCATATTTATAATATCTGGTTCGTCATTACTGCAGAAAATGAAACCCGGCTCAATGAAGTGATTGAAAAAATTGAGCAACAAACCGGCTGTAGTGTGTTGTCACTACCCATGGAAAAGAGCTTTCATATTGACTTAGGTTTTACCTTATGGCCCTCGCTACAATAATGCAGGAAAAATTATTAGTTGAACTGCAATTTGGGCTACCAATTTGTGCTAATCCTTACCTTGCCATTGCAGAAAAAATAGGCTGTGAAGAGGAAGAGGTTATTGAAGGTATAAAACAGTTAAAACAGCAAAACTTTATCAAACGTTTTGGAGTGGTGGTCAAACACCGAAAACTGGGTTATCAAGCCAATGCCATGGTAGTATGGAATATTGCAGATGAAGAAGTTGATAAATATGGAAAGCTTTTTTCCCGTGAGGATTGCGTCACTTTATGTTATCAACGACCCCGGCAATTACCCCATTGGCCTTATAATTTATTTACCATGATTCATGGTAAAAAAAGAGCAGATGTTTTACAACAAATCCAGCAGCTGGTTGATAAACATCAAATCAAGGTAGCCTTTGAGGTTTTATTCAGTACAAAATGTTTTAAACAACGGGGGGCTGTATATCACTCGGAAAAGACAAAACAGCCTGACAGGTGACCAGTAAATGACCGAGAATTTGACAGAAATTGAAAAGAGAGTGATTAACAACCTGCAAGGTGGTTTCCCTGTTTGTGCCCGACCATTTTTACAGGCAGCGAGCGATCTTGATATGACCGAAGATGCCTTAATGCAGACTATTGAAGGTTTATTGGAAAGAAATATCATTTCCCGATTTGGTCCGTTATTTGATATTGAAAAAACCGGTGGAGCATTTTGTCTTTGTGCTATCTCCACAGCCGAAAATGACTGGCAACAAACAGCAGATATCCTGAATTCATTAGCAGAAGTTGCCCACAACTACTTACGCTCACATCATTATAATTTGTGGTTTGTGCTTGCAACGGAAACCGAACAACTGATGCAACAAACCATCAGCAAAATTGAAACATTAACCGGGTATAGCGTATTAGCATTACCCAAAGAAAAAGAATTTTTTATCGGGTTACATCTGGAGGTTTAAATGATTACTAACCAGGAAATTATCAGAACCATGCAGGCTGGACTGCGCATCAGCCCCACACCTTATAAAGATGCAGCCGAACAACTGGGTATGGATGAAAAAGAATTACACCAGAGACTCTATGATATGATGGAGGATGGTTCAATCCGCCGTATTGGTCTGGTACCCAACCATTACAAAATCGGTTATCGTTTTAATGCCATGACGGTTTGGGACATTGATGATGATAAAGTAGATAGTATCGGTGAACTGTTTGGTCAACAGGATTTTGTTAGTCACTGTTACCGGCGACCATCTTTTAAACCAGCCTGGCCCTATAATTTATTTGCCATGGTCCATGGTCGCTCCCGTGAGGAAGTCGATACAAAAATAGCAAAACTTAAAATGTTAAGTGGTGCCAATTGTTACCATAGCGACGTATTGTTTAGCGAAAAAATTCTTAAGAAAACCGGTTTGCGACTTGTTGCAAAAAATTAGGACACAATTATGTTAAGACTCTCACAATATTTACGTTTACTCAATGATGAAACAGCGATTCCATCAGCACGCAAACCCTCAGGTCCTGTTGTTATCTGGAATCTGATCCGGCGTTGTAATCTTGCCTGTAAACATTGTTATTCTATTTCAGCAGATACTAATTTCCCTGGTGAGCTATCGACGCAACAGGTTTACGATGTTATGGATGATCTGAAACAATATGGTGTGCCGGTGTTAATTTTATCCGGTGGCGAACCCTTATTACGTCCTGATATTTATGATATCGCCCGACGTTCAAAAGCCATGGGATTTTACACAGCTCTTTCAACAAATGGTACTCTCATTGATGCCGTGGAGGCAGAAAAAATTGATGCTATCGGCTTTGATTATGTGGGCATCAGCCTTGATGGTATAGGCAAGGTACATGATGATTTTCGTGTCAAAGAAGGCGCCTTTGATGAAGCACTGGCCGCCATTCGTTTACTAAAACAAAAAAATATTAAGGTCGGTATTCGATTCACTCTAACAGAACATAACCGTGATCACTTTATCCCGGTACTGGATTTAATGCGAGAGGAAGGTGTGGATAAATTTTATCTCTCTCATCTTAACTATGGTGGTCGAGGCAACCGCAACCGAAAAAGTGATGTGCACCATAAAGCCACGCGCGACGCTGTCACCTTATTAATCGAAAGAGCCTGGGAAGATATTCAAAATGGCCTCGATACAGACTATGTTACTGGCAATAATGACGCTGATGGTGTTTTTCTATTATTCTGGGTGCGAAAGCACTTTCCTCAATATGCCGATAAAATTGAACAGGCGCTTATTAACTGGGGCGGTAATGCCTCTGGAAAATATATCTCGAACATTGATAATCTGGGCGAGGTGCATCCCGATACTTTCTGGTGGCAATATAGCCTCGGGAGTGTAAAAAGCAGAAAATTTTCAGACATCTGGTCCGATACTTCTAATGAATTAATGGCGGGTTTAAAAATGGCTGAACGTCCGTTAAAAGGTCGCTGTGGTGATTGTAACTACAAAAATATCTGTGGTGGTAATGCTCGCATTCGGCCCTATCAACTCACTGGTGACCCCTGGGATGAAGATCCGGCCTGTTACCTGTATGATGATGAAATAGGTGTAGAAACTGAAGTTGAACGTATCGAAGTGGTCCCCTATAAACGGGGTGAAGATCTGCACTGGAAAAAATCAGCAACGGAACTCTAAGCAACTTAATTTAACAGCCCTCTGATAATGAGGATACAAGATAATGAAAAAATTTGCCAATTTGCTTACTCTGTGTTTTCTAGCATTGGTTAGTACCGATTATGTAAAAGCCGATAATAGCAGCACAACCTCAGGCTCAAAACTTTATGCCGATCACTGTGCCTCCTGTCATGGTGAAAAAAGAATGGGGAAAATGGGCCCTGCACTATTACCACAAAATCTGGCGCGGTTAAGAAAAAAAGCAGCTACCGACGTCGTGACCAATGGGCGGGTGGCGACTCAAATGCCAGCCTTTAAAACCCAGCTCAGCCAAAATGACATCAAACAAATCATCAATTTTATTTATCTGAAACCCAAAAAGATGCCCAATTGGACAGATGCTGATATTAAAAAATCCAGAAAAGATCGAGTGGATGTCACAACACTCTCCGACCAACCCCAATTTAAAGCCGATCCCTGGAATATTTTTCTGGTAGTTGAATCCGGTGACCACCATGTCACTATGCTTGATGGGGACACTTTTAAAGTGATCAGCCGTTTTAAATCTCACTATGCTCTACACGGCGGGCCTAAATTTACCCGTGATGGCCGTTTTGTATTTTTTGCATCCCGCGATGGCTGGATTAGTAAATATGATCTTTACAATATGACCTATGTTGCCGAAGTCAGAGCTGGAATTAATACAAGAAATATCGCCATATCCGATGATGGTAAATACGTTGCTGTTGCAAATTACTGGCCTGAATCGCTGATTATTCTCAATGGTAGCGATCTATCCCTGATCAAGAGTATTCCAGCCAGATCCTTAAAAGGACAATCCTCACGCATTAGTGCAGTATACAACGCACGTCCCAGAAAAAGTTTTGTAGTAGCACTAAAAGATGTCCCTGAAATTTGGGAGGTTCCTTATTCTAAAGATGCTGAACCACAATTAACACAACTGGTTCATGATTACCGCAAGGACTCAGGCGAATTAGGCGACCTTAAAAGTGGCTTTTTACAGCCCATACATATCAAAACAGATGCCATTCTGGATGACTTTTTCTTCTCCCCGGACTATCGTGAAGTCATTGGTGCAGCTCGCCCACTGGATTCTGGTCGTAAGGGAAAAATTAAAAATGGTCAGGTGATCCAGTTAGATGTCAGACGAAAAATAGCCGATCTTGATCTGCCCGGTATGCC
>DRNA01000063.1 GCA_011322365.1 Aeromonadales bacterium
GATAGCTATACCCTGTTGGATATCCTGTTGTCGTTAAAAAAGCATGCTCCCATAGATTTTGCTATTACTGCGGTTAATCTTGACCAAAAACAACCTGGATTCCCAGAACATATCTTACCTGCATACCTGCGATCTCAAGGTGTAGATTTTCATATTCTTGAAGAAGACACCTATTCGATCGTTAAAGAGATTATACCTGAAGGCAAAACGACCTGTGGACTTTGCTCCAGGTTGAGGCGAGGTAATTTATACAGCTATGCGACCGAGAAGGGTTTTACAAAAATTGCGCTGGGCCACCATCGGGACGATTTAATTGAAACTTTGTTTCTAAACCTGTTTTTTGGTGGAAAATTACAAACAATGCCAGCAAAATTGAAAAGTGATGATGGTCGTCATATTGTTATTCGCCCTCTCGCTTATTGTAAGGAACCTCTGATTGCCGAATATGCTCGTTTGAAAGATTTTCCAATAATTCCATGCAATCTTTGCGGTTCTCAGCAGAACCTGCAAAGGCAGAATATCAAGCAAATGTTACAGTTGTGGGAAACCGATTATCCAGGGCGGATAGAAAATATTTTTGCAGCTTTACAAAATGTAGCACCATCTCATTTGATGGACAGCACATTATTTGATTTTATCGGCCTGAAGAGTAGGAATAGTTTCGATGATATCGATATATTAAACTTGTCATAAGTGTAAAAGACGCTATGATTATAGCTTTAAAGATCGCGGCAGTAGTCTGGTTCAGCTTAATATATTGGTATAAAGTGTGAATAATACACTCACTGATATTGCTTATTATGTTAACCTGTCCGCGAATTTTAGCACGGCCATCACAGTATTGATTAATGGTCTGATTTGATGAAAAATAGAATATTAAAAAGAAAGTTCTCTAAATAAAGGAAAAACTCATGAAAAAGTTATGGTTACCTCTGGTTATCGTTGTGATCTGGTTGGTTATTTTTGTAGCAGGCCCCTGGTATGCTGGCGATAAGGTAGAAGCCAGGCTGGATGGTTTGCTCAAAAGAATGAATACCAATGGTTTGATTACTTTTGAGAAGACTGCCTACGATAAAGGTCTGTTTTCAGCCACAACCGCGATTAAGGCAAGTATCAATTTTGACGCTTTAGGTCCTGCGGCTAAGAATTTACAATTGTCGAATACAAATAGTTCATTTGTGTTAAATGGCAAGGTCAGTCATGGGCCTTTCCTGTTTGATGATGGCTTTGCATTTGCGGTTGGAAATATTTCCTTTCAGCCAGAAATTTCTGCAGAACATCAACAGGAAGTGAGTAAATTTTTTGGTTCATCAAATCCACTGGCATTAAATATGCGCTTTAACTGGGATTCTTCTACCGAAATTGGTAGTTCGCTGATTGGATTTACAGCACCTGATAAAACCATAAAATCTGCACCAGCTACTTTCGGCGCAACGTTATCTAATAATAACACTCATGTGAAATCTCATTTCAACTGGGGTGGTTTAACCTTTGAAAAAACTGAAAGTAATGGGAAAGCTAAAAAAGCAACAGTAGGCGTCATTTCATCAAGTTCAGAAGAAGACATGATGATTGAGGATATCTGGGTTGGAAACTCCAGATTTAATATCTCCAGCATTACTTTTTCTGATGATGCCATGGGTATGAGCGGTAAGGCTGATAATTTTAATGTTGTTGCTGCTACCAGTCTGGATGCCACCAAAGCATTTATGAACATCATGGTGGACATGACTCTTAAAAACGTTACCGTCAATAATGTTTCTTATGTGGATGATTTCCAATATAAATTATCTTTTGATCATTTACATGCAGCCAGCTTACAGAAATTGGTTAAAGCGATAAAAGAAGCACAACAGGCGGGCGGTTCACCAGAAGCGATGCAAATGGCAATGGGCATGCAGCTGATGGGTATCGTTCCCGATATGGTTAAAAAGGGTTTTACTCTCAGAATTGATGCGTTAAATGCCAGGGTGATGGGAGAGCAAATTAATTCCAGCCTTGAGTTAAACATTGCAGAGGGAACCGATGTCACTCAGGGAATGGCGGCCATAGCCGGTATCAGTGCGAAGCTGGATATTACTGTTTCAAGAGCATTGCTGGATAAAATTCCCATGGCTAATCCACAGATGGTTCAAGGTTTAATCAGTCAGGGATTAATCGTTGAAGAAGCGGGCACTTTAAAATCCCATGCAGAATTTAAAGGTGGTCAGTTAACCGTTAATGGTAAAGCTATGCCAATACCTGGAATGCCGATGCCGCAGCATTAAGGCTGATGGAATAAAAAACGGACCGATTCAGGTCCGTTTTTTTATGGGTTTAAGGCGATGATTCATCAATAGTTTTGGCCCCACTGTATGCGGAAACACAAAAAGGGATGATGAAATTCAATAAGATGGAGTCGATATGAGTTCCAGTCCCTGCAAAAATTTCATGGCCCTGATTGGAAACATTGAGTAAAATACCTACTACAAGGGATGTTTTAATGGCCGTTTTTAATACCAGAGGCTTTTTCACCTTCTTCATAAAAACACAAAATCGTTCACTTACCTCCATAGTTATTCTCCGGCTTGATTGACATTTAGCCCTTTATTGATAGTGAATCAGGTGTCAGGGAATCACTGAAAATGGCAGTGACATTACTTTCTAGTAGCTCGCAGGCCTGAAGCGGGTTGTTAATGGTATAGACCAGTAGCGGTTTATTAAACTGAGCCAGTAGATAACTCTTGAAACGCCGGCACTGCTTCATAGATAGATGAAAGCTATAGCAGTTTATTTCATGGGCAAAGGTTGTCAGGCTGCGTTCGGTTTCATGGCGGTCCAGTAAAAAGCCCAGAGGAATATCACTTAGACTTTGTTTAAAGGCTCTGATAACGTCTTTATTAAAGCTGGAAACCAGTAAAGGGATACTATTTTTAAAAGGTAATATGATACTAGTGACGGTATTGATATAGTGGTGTATCTGAGCATCTGTAATACGGCTGTCAGGTTTTAATTCAAGATTAACACCCAGCTTTAACTGCTGGCAGAGTTTCAGGGCCTGCAAGAGTGTAGGAATTTTTTCCTGTTTAAACAGAGGATCAAACCAACTACCGGCATCCAGTTGAGAAATCGTAGCAAAATCCATTCTGGAGACACGTCCTTTACCATTTGTAGTACGATTCACGGTATTATCATGGCAAAGAACAGCTATATTATCTTGAGTGGTGTTTACATCAAACTCGACCCATTTCAAACCCATACTGGCGGCCATTTTAATGGAAGCCAGAGTATTTTCAGGTGCCTTTGCTGCAAGCCCGCGGTGTCCAATGATCTGATAAAAATCCAGTGGCATTTTCTCGTTATCTCCGGCGAACAGGTAACCATATAATACTCCATATGAGAGGAAAATATACCGCTACCTTAATGCCAATATCCAGCACATAACCTTACATTCTTATACCCATACAAGTTACAGGGTTAGTAGTTACTTTCAAGCTATGAAAGGGCCTGGGCTGAGTTGTCTTTTTACAGTCATATTCAGGGGGAAATTATTCATTAAAAGTGAATGTCAAGAAAAAAATCCACAAAAAAAAGCTTGACAGGTGCTTTCTTAAGCAGGCTCTATAACTTATGCGTCTAAGTGCTTGTTTTTTAATTGACGCATGCTAACTCATTGATAAATAGATGTATTATCAGCTTGCTCAAAAAATCACCAATTTAACAACGACCCTTTTACGACGTGGCTTTGAGACAGATGTTGGCATTTTTTCCCCAAAGTTATCCACAGATTGTGTGGACACATTTCTGTAACAATTGAAGCTACTGGCTTTGCGTTTTAATCGCCTGTGCCACTGTATAGGTTTTCCCCTGTTTCAGCTTGTTATAGTTACCGAAATTCTGTTTAAATTCACGTTTGATAAACTTACTCAAACCGGAAATGGTCACCACCACCAGTCGCCCGGATGGGGATAACTGCTGGTAGGCATCATGGAGAAACAGCCACAGCATTTCATTACCTACTTTGGCAGGAATATTGCTGACAATAAGGTCAAATTGATGTTCCCGGATCTGGTCAAAACCATTACTTAATTGAGCAGAACAATTGGTTAGCTTGTTCAAGGCTATATTGCGGTTAGCGTAATCAACAGCCACAAAATCTTTGTCTACCATCAATGTTTGTCCCTGAGGTGCCATTTTCGCCAGAGTAAGCCCCAGAGGGCCATACCCACAACCGAGATCGAGGATATTATCATCCGGGTTAACCTGAATATTGTTCAACAACATTTCAGAGCCTTCATCAACAGCACGAGGTGAGAATATCCCCCAGGTAGTGATAAATTGCATAGGGAAACCAGCAAGAGTTGTGCTGAATTTAATATCCTGACGCAGTTTCGTCAGTTGCTCCGGGGTAAGATGGCTCATAGAATTGGATGTTTAGTTAAATTATTAGTACCATTATCACCGATTGAGGCTGGAAAGACCACTTTGTAGTTTTCTGGATTTTACTAATAGCTGACTCATTGTCCTGTAAAAGTCTGTCAAAGAAACTCAGCTATTTGCGAATAAGCATGACTTTGGGAGGTAGTATGGTTGAGGCTTTATGGTTTCCAGGTGGCACGGTATTCTTCCTGCTGGTAATTTTTGCTGTTTCTTTCTATCAAGGTTACCGTGACCAGGGTTCTAATACAAAGCTGTCTAAAAGAGGCCTGGAATATGTGGTAAAGGGAAATGAAGTCGTGTGTTCTCATTGTGGTTTAACCTATTTTGATAGCAAAGAAGTGTTGTTATACCCAAAATCATTCAAGATGTAGGTTTCAGAGTTCAAGCAGGATGTCAGGGCAAGGCGCAACTTGAAGCTAATGGTTATTCCCTTAGTGAAAGTTGCAACGCAGCACTGGCTTCCTGCTTGAGCTCCCATAGGGCAAGAGGATAAGCGCACATCTCGGCAACTGCTCCTGCGTTGCTCTACTAAGGTATATCCCTATACCGATTCCGCGTTATAAAAGTTCAAGTTAGACTGGAAATTGCTCCTTGCATTTCCTGCA
>DRNA01000064.1 GCA_011322365.1 Aeromonadales bacterium
ACATCTTAGTGAGGCGAGAAAGGATTTATTAATTTCTATTCCCCTGGGGGGGCTTATTTCCATAGCTATTGTATCTACCGCAGCAACTGCCTTTTTTGGTAAAGCTGTTTCACTACAATCGGTAGCTGATCTGGCGCCGGCATTAGAGCCGGTATTTGGTGATAGTGCCAGGCTGTTGATGGCTATTGGGTTATTCAGTGCGGGCGTTTCCTCTGCGGTTACAGCGCCTCTGGCGGCAGCATTTGCGCTTAGTGGTGTGCTGGATTGGAACAGTGATTTACGCTCCGGTTCATTTAAAAGTATCTGGTTGGCCATATTGATTATCGGTGTAGTGATATCCAGTTCAGACTATAAGGCGGTTTCTGTGATCTGGTTTGCTCAGGTTGCTAATGGGATTTTACTACCGGTGATTTGTGTGTTTTTAATCTGGATCATGAATACAAAACTTCTGGGTGAGTTTCGAAATAATTTAGTACAAAATGTAATGGGTGGTTTTGTGTTGTTAGTGACATTATTACTCAGTGGTCGATCACTGATGTCCGCTTTTGGTTATCTATAAATGAAAAATGCATCCAAACAAACAACTTTCAGTATTGATATTAACTGCGATCTCGGCGAAGGTAGCTCGCTCAACGATTGTGAAAAAGATGCCTTATTAATGCCTTTTATTTCCAGTTGCAATATTGCCTGTGGGGGGCATGCGGGTAATGAAGTGGTCATTCGGAAAAGTCTACTGAATGCTAAAAAGCACCAGTTAAAAATTGGTGCTCATCCGGGGTATGCCGATCAACACAATTTTGGACGGGTATCTCTTGAGCTGACGCAGAGTGTTTTAATTGATGATATCAAACGGCAGTTAATGTTGTTCGAACAAATAGCAGATAGCCTGGGTATTGAAATTCATCATATCAAATTTCATGGAGCACTTTATAATGATCTGGAACAATCGTATGAATTAAGAAAAGTTGTCGTAGGTTTGCTTAAAAAAAATTATGCAGACCTGAAAGTAATCGCTCTGGCGGGTGGTGAATTTTTGAGAGCGTGTCATGATAGCGGACTTACTTATATTGCCGAAGCCTTTATGGACAGACGTTATCTTAATAATGGCCAGTTGATGCCACGAACAGAACAATCCGCAGTTATTGGTTCAATTGAACACTGTCTGCTTCAGGCTGAAAATATTGTGAAAAAAGGGCAGGTTCTGGCGCAGGATAATCGCTGGATAAAGCTGCAGGCAGAAACGCTCTGTTTACATGGCGATAATGATCACGCCTATGATGTGGCTAAACGCTTACATCAACAATTTAAACAATCCGGGATTCTCATCCAATGAGTTTTAATGAGTATGATCTGGTCGAAAATAGTGATACTGGAGTAACGGTTTTTTTTAAAGATGGCATTGGCGAACAGCTTTCGTCCAGGATTGTAAAACTGGCAAAAATGTTGACTGCAAAATTATCTGAAGGGAAGCATAAAACAGCGTTTGATGTCATCCCTGCGTATCAAAGCCTTACCCTTTATCTGCATCCTTTTGCGCAGAATTTTAGTAGTAAATTACTTAAGGAAGCGATAACTTTATTACCCTCACTGATAGCGGAAATTAGTGACAGTTCTGCATCGGATAATGTAAGTATCTACAAAACCATTGAAATCCCGGTCTGTTATGAAGAAGAGTTTGCCCCTGATCTGAGTGTGCTGGCGGGATATTGCCAGCTATCTGAAGCTGAGGTTATAGAAAAACATACGGCAGCTACTTATTTAGTCCATATGCTGGGTTTTTTGCCTGGCTTTTTATATCTGGGAGGACTCGACAGGGCACTGTTCTGCCCCCGAAAACATCATCCGAACATACGGGTGCCTCGTGGAGCAGTGGCCATTGGTGGCGAGCAGACGGGTATTTATCCAGTTGAAAGTCCGGGTGGATGGCACGTTATCGGGCAAACGCCTGTGGATATTTTCAGTCCCCATTCAAAAACAGCTTTTATCGCCCAACCGCTGGACCGGATACAATTTTCAGCTATCAATAAAACTCAATTTTTGGAGCTAAAACAACACTATAGCAATACTTCAGGGGGCAATCATGAGTATTGAGTTTATCAGTGCGGGCTTGCAGACCAGCCTCCAGGATGAAGGTTGGGTGGGTTTAATGCATCAGGGAATATCCCAAAGTGGTGCTATGGATGCAATCTCCATGTATCAGGCAAACTGGCTGGTTTCAAAACCTTTGAATTCAGCTGTGCTTGAGATCACCCTGATGGGGCCGACACTGAAATTTCATCAGAATTTAACTCTGGCAGTTTGTGGTGCACGTTTTGAGCTGTTTTTAAATGATCAGCAAATCAGTATGGATGAAACTCTTAAGGTGAATGAGGGAGATATTTTAAGATTTGGTCAACTCAAACAGGGAGCGAGGGCTTATATGAGCTTTTCCGCTGAACTGGAGCTTGAGCCAGTATTTAACAGATTTTCGACACATTTGACCGCAGGTTTTGGTGGTTTTAAAGGGAGATCGCTACAAAAGAACGATCGTCTGAAAGTAAAACAGGTCTTTGAGCCTGCCAGGAAAAAATTAGCTAAAGAAATGATCCCCGCTTTTAGTGGACATTATTTGCTACGTACAGTTCCAGCGGTGGAAACGAAACAGTTTACGCCTGGGCAACTGCATGATTTTTATTCTCAGCATTTTCAGGTCTCAACGCAGTCCAACCGTATGGGCATTCGTCTGCAGGGAGGCTTTTTCGATAAAATCCATGAGAACCGGGACAATAACAGCATGATTTCCAGTGGATTGTTGCCAGGCAGTATTCAGATCCCGCCTTCGGGTACTCCAATTATTTCTGCTGTTGACGGGCAAACCATCGGTGGTTATCCTCGAATAGCCCAGGTTATTGCCGCTGATGTACCATTATTGGGTCAGTTAAAGGCACAGGACAAAGTGAGTTTCTGCCAGATTGACCGAGCGCATGCAGTGAATTTATTAAAACAGAAAAAAAAGTTAATTGGGGATCTTCAATGATTATGGGTATCTGAGAGCAAAGGATGACAAAATTGATAAAATCTTTAAAACAACGACGTTTTTTTATAATCGCTTTTATTAGTCTGGCCAGTGGTTTAACAGGCAGCCCGGTTTTTGCGGAAGAGAGCAAAGGCGTTGCTCTTAAAGTTCTCGGGGTAGCTCAGGATGCAGGTTACCCCCAGTTGAATTGTTATCAGCCTCATTGTATGCCTGGTTGGGGTGACTTTCATAAAAGACGACTGGCCACCTCGCTGGCGGTTATTGATAAAGCTGTCAGACAGAAATTTTTATTTGAAGCCACACCGGACATTAAACAGCAGCTTTATGTGTTGAATCAATATGCAGCAGATGCTCAGTATCCGCTTGCAGGTATTGTACTGACTCACGCTCACATCGGTCATTATACCGGGTTGATGCATCTGGGCAGGGAAGCCGCTGGCACGGAGACTATTCCGGTTTATGTTATGCCGCGGATGGAAAAATTTCTTCACAATAACGGCCCATGGAGTCAGTTGGTGAGCTTAAACAATATCGTGTTAAAGACGCTGAAAAGCAATCATGTAACCGAGTTAACCAAACAGCTTAAAATTATACCTCTGTTAGTGCCCCATCGAGATGAATACAGCGAGACAGTCGGTTATAAGATTATTGGCCCTCATAAAACTGCACTGTTTATTCCTGATATTGATAAATGGCAGAAATGGGGTGTAAATATTAAAGCGTTACTGACCACAGTTGATTATGCTTTTATCGATGGCACGTTTTATTCAGCAAATGAACTGCCCAGTCGGAATATGCTTGAAATCCCTCATCCATTTGTCAGTGAAAGTTTGCAATTTTTTGGAAATCTATCATCCAGGCAGAAAAAGAAACTCTTCTTCATCCATTTTAATCACAGCAATCCTTTATTATGGGATTGGAATAAAGCCGGAAAAGCAGCCATAGGGAAAGTGCAGCAGGCCGGCTTTAATGTCGCCACTGAAGGCATGGTG
>DRNA01000065.1 GCA_011322365.1 Aeromonadales bacterium
CAGGATTTAAATAGAATTCAGCAAGTTTTATTCAACCTTGTAGGAAACGCAATAAAATTTACAGAGTCTGGAGAGATTAACATTAGTTGTGAACTCCGTTCAGAATTTTTATGGTTCCACATCAGTGATACGGGCATTGGTATCCCCAGCGATAAGATAGAACGTGTTTTTAAAGGATTTGAACAGGTTGATAATAGTAATTCAAAAACACATGAGGGCTCTGGACTCGGTTTGGCAATATGTCTGGAAACTGTGACCCTTCTTGGAGGGAAAATAAACCTTCGATCAGAACTTGGAAAAGGAACAATAGTTAGTTTTTATGTGCCTGTTTCACCTCCAGTTGATAATACTAACCAAATGCCGAAGCTATAACAGTAAACTTTAGCTTTATCTATCGACTAAAAAACGTGACTAATCAAAAATTAAATTTTAAAGAGCCTGATCCTGGAAATTAACAAACACCATGGCTAACAATAATAATAGCACGGCACCCCAGACCATTATCATAGGTGTTAGCTGAGTCCAGCGGATGTAGTCAATCCCAATCGTTAGTAAAGGTTTAAAGCTATTCTTATTCAGTTTCATATCAGCTGTTCCTAACGTATTTTTACTTTGCAATGAATAATTATAGTTAAATTATCTATTAACTTAAAACGAATAAATATCCCATTAAAATATGAATAACAAAACAGTGACACTTCACCTGTTCTTTCATAACATGTTATATTAACTTACAGGTTGCCTGACCTTTAAACAAATTTTAATATGCGAGATTTTGATGAAGAAACAGCTCTACTTTCTAGCACCAATGTTGCTGATATTTGCCAGCCACTATTCAAATTCAGCCGATGACACTCGACAATGGGTTAAACTTCCCGAAAAAATGCAACATCATATGTTGTCCAATATGCGCGATCACCTCGTCACTATTAATCAAATATTAATTTATATGTCTAACGATCAGCTGGATAAGGCTGCAGATCTGGCCGAGGACCGTCTGGGTATGACTTCGTTGGAATCCCATGGAGCGAGCCATATGGCAGGATTTATGCCAGAAGGTATGAAAAAAGCCGGTAGCCGTATGCATCATGCGGCCAGCCAGTTTGCACTTAAAGTCGAAGAAGGTGAATTAATACCCGCCTACAAAGCGCTGACAAAAGTGACCACAGCCTGTATATCCTGTCATTCGGCTTACCGGATCCACTAATTTATTCCCTTTTAAATCAATAAGCTGTAATGATCCAATAGTTAATTCGTCTTAAGTATTAAGATGCTTAATCGTGAGCAAGCCTGTATCTGAAACCGATTCCCCTTTCGATTACAGTTAATCATGGATAAAGCCTAACACTGGAATACAAATTACCACTATAATAGTATATTATTAAAGGATTTTTTCCTCGGAAAGCACAGACAAAATGACAACAAAAAACAATACTGACAATTTCCTGAAGAAAACGACCACGCAAATAGAGGATTTTTGGCAAAATCCACTAATCAGGAAGTTGATTATTGGCCTGGTTATTATTCTACTCTTTCTCTGGGCCGTATCAGCTGACACTACAAAATCTGGTAGTGATGCAAATGCGCGTTCTCTGGCAGTAATGCCAGTTGTTGTTACCCCTGTTAAACGTGGTGATTTAACCATTTATCTTTATGGGCTGGGTGCGGTAACGCCGATCAATACCGTTGAAATAAGAAGTCGTGTTGATGGTCAGCTGATGCAGATCACTTTTAAAGAAGGTGAAATGGTCAAAGCCGGGGATCTGTTAGCTCAAATCGATCCTCAACCTTTTAAAGTTGAACTGGAACTGGCACAGGGACAATTAGTACGCGATCAGGCTCTACTGAACAAGGCTCAGGTCGATCTGGCTCGTTATCGAAAACTACTCAGGCAGAACTCGATTTCCCCACAACTGGTTGATACCAAAGAATCACTTGTTCGCGAATATCAGGCGGCTGTTAAGGCTGATGAAGGCGCGGTAACCAGTGCAAAACTTAAGCTAACCTATGCCAGAATCACTTCCCCTATAAGTGGACGAGTAGGTTTGAGACAGGTTGATCCCGGCAATATTGTTAACGCATCTGATCCTCGGGGTATTGTTAAAATTACACAACTGGACCCTATCAGTGTTGTTTTCCCCATTCCTGAAGATGCTATTCCTCGTGTAAAAAAATTGCTTGAGAGTGGTAAAGAGGTTCCCGTAGATATTTTTGATCGAAGCCTTAAACAAAAAATTGCCCGTGGCAGATTACTGGCTATTGATAATCAGATTGATGCTTCAACAGGCACCATCAAGGTTAAAGCCGAAGTCGCAAATCCTGATGACACGCTTTTTGCCAATCAGTTTGTAAATGTCAAAATGCCTGTTGAAACACTTGTAGACGCTCTATTAATACCCACAGTTGCCATTCAACGTGGGGCTCCTGGTACATTTGTCTATCGACTTAATTCAGATAAGACCGTCTCAGTAGTCATTGTTAAAGTGGCATCAACTCAGGGCGAAGTAACAGCTATTGCTGAAGGTTTAACTGACGGTGCTATTGTCGTTACCGAAGGTGCTGATAAACTTCGTGATGGCGCTAAAGTGAAAATTGTCGGTAAGCAAACAGACGAGAGTAACTCGGGTGGATATTAAAATAGCAAATGATAATCACATTGTGATCCTCCATGGCAGACAAACCAGTTTTTTTCTGAAATTATTTTGTTGGCAGGATCTAAAAATCTATAAATTAAATAGCCATCTGTGAGCAGGCAATGAATCTTTCGCGGCCATTTATTCTTAGACCTATTGCCACATCGTTGTTAATGGTCGCAATTTTGATGGTGGGTATTTTTGCCTACCGAGTACTTCCGGTTTCTGCACTACCAAAATTTGATTATCCCATAATTCAGGTTGTTACCTATTACCCGGGAGCAAGCCCGGAAGTGGTTACATCCACCATCACCGCGCCTCTTGAACGACAATTCGGTCGTATACCGGGCCTGAAACAGATGTCATCCACCAGCTCTTCAGGTGCGTCAGTTATTACGTTGCAATTTAGTCTGGAACTGCCTCTGGACGTTGCTGAGCAAGACGTACAGGCAGCTATCAATGCTGCAGTCAGCCTGCTTCCCAGAGATCTACCCCAGCTGCCCATTTATAATAAAATCAATCCGGCCGATCCCTCCATTATTACGCTTGCCATAAGCTCTAAAACATTACAGCTTCCAACACTTCAATATCTGGCGGAGACCCGTCTAACCACTAAAATATCTCAACTGGCTGGCGTTGGACTGGTGAGCATAAGTGGCGGACAGAGACCCGCTATTCGAATTCAGGCTAATCCCAATGTACTCAGTGCCTATAAACTTTCTCTGGAAGATTTACGTAATGCCATCAACAATGCCAATTCTAATTTAGCCAAGGGTAGTTTTGACGGTCCTATGCAGGCGACCACTATCAATGCCAATGATCAACTACGAACAGTTGAAGAATTTCAGTCATTAATTGTCAGCTATAGAAACAGTGCTCCGGTTCGCATGAACGACGTAGCGGATGTTTTCAGTAGCGCCGAAGATTCCCGTCTTGCTGCCTGGGCAAACACTACCGCTGCACTAATTGTCAACATTCAGCGACAACCCGATGCCAATGTGATCGAGGTAGTGGACCGAATTAAACAATTATTACCTCAACTTGAAAAGGCACTGCCTGCGGCGGTTGATGTAACCATTTTAACCGACCGTACCGAAACTATCCGCGCTTCCGTAGAAGATGTGCAATTTGAATTGTTTCTTTCGGTGGCGTTGGTAGTTATGGTGATTTTCCTGTTTTTACGCAATGTTTCGGCCACTATTATTCCGAGTGTTGCTGTACCATTATCGCTTATTGGTACCTTTGCGGTGATGTACCTGGCTGGCTTTTCAGTGAATAATCTCACGCTGATGGCATTAATAATTGCGACCGGATTTGTGGTGGACGATGCCATTGTCATGATTGAAAATATTATGCGTCATATCGAGGCAGGCGAACCACCACTTCAGGCGGCCATTAAAGGAGCCAGGCAAATTGGCTTTACTATTGTTTCATTAACCTTTTCGCTGATTGCGGTATTAATACCCTTACTGTTTATGGGTGATGTTATTGGGCGACTTTTTCGAGAATTTGCTATTACACTTTCCGTTGCCATATTAATTTCAGCGGTAGTTTCTCTCACGCTGACGCCCATGATGTGTGCCAAATTATTGCGTCACATACCGGATGATAAACAGGGACATTTTTTTAAAATAAGTGAAGCCTGGTTCAAGCATATTATTCTCCGTTATGGACGTTTACTGGAATGGGTTTTAGAAAGACGTAAACTCACGCTGTCAGTTGCTGTAGCTACGTTGTTTCTCACCATTTTTCTCTATATCGTCATCCCCAAGGGATTCTTCCCGGTTCAGGATACTGCGGCCATTCAGGGCATATCTCAGGCTCCGGAAAGTATTTCTTTTCAAGCCATGTCAAAACGCCAACAGGCACTTGGTCGTATTATATTAAACGATCCAGCAGTCAAATCTCTTTCGTCTTTTATCGGTGTTGATAGCCTTAATGCCACTTTAAACAGTGGTCGGCTATTGATCAATTTAAAACCTTTATCTGAACGTGATGCCAGAGCATCTGAAGTTATTCATCGTTTGCAGCAGGCTGTTGATAATGTTCCCGGCATACAGTTGTACATGCAACCGGTGCAGGATCTGACTATTGAATATCAGATCAGCCGCACTCAATACCAGCTATCTCTGGAAGATGCTGATGCCAATGTACTAAAAAAATGGGTACCTCTGTTAGAAAAAAAATTGAGTCAATTACCTGAAATATCCGATGTCACCAGTAACCAGCAGCAGGCCGGATTACAGGCTCATATTGAAATTGACCGACCTCTGGCCAGTCGGCTGGGCGTCACTCCTCTGGCGATTGATAATGCTTTATATAACGCATTTGGGCAGCGACAGGTCACCACATTATTCACATCAAGTAGTCAACAACGGGTAATTCTGGAAGTCAAACCTGAGTTTCGACTTGGTATAGAGGCCTTGAACAACATTTATATCAGTGCTGAGAGTATTAGTGCTAAATCTCAACTACCCAGACAAATCCCGCTTTCTTCCATAGCTACAATTAGTGAACGCACAGCCCCATTAGCCATCACTCGTATCGGTCAGTTTCCTGCAGCTACACTGTCATTCAATCTTGCCGAAGGTTATTCATTGGGTGACGCTATCAATGCCATTAACACGGTTAAACATGAGATGGGTTTACCGGCCAGTTCACAACTTAAATTTCAGGGTTCAGCAGAAGCTTTTAAAACGTCTTTAACCAGTCAACTGTTGCTCATAATGGCCGCCATTATCACCGTTTATATTGTGCTGGGTGTGCTCTATGAAAGTTATATTCATCCCATTACTATTTTATCCAGCCTGCCTTCAGCGGGTGTGGGTGCGTTGCTGGCGTTAATGATTACCGGTAACGAGCTCAATGTTATCTCCATTATTGGCATTATTTTATTAATTGGTATTGTCATGAAAAATGCCATCATGATGATTGATTTTGCCCTGGATGCTCAACGGCGGCAAAACATGCCTGCCCGTGAAGCGATATTTCAGGCCTGTCTATTACGTTTTCGACCTATTTTAATGACGACTATGGCAGCGTTACTTGCCGCACTACCGCTGATGTTCAGTTGGGGTGTAGGCGCTGAATTACGCCACCCTCTGGGGGTCACACTGGTTGGTGGTCTTATCGTCAGCCAACTATTAACACTGTTTACCACGCCGGTTATTTATCTGGCTTTTGAAAAACTGGTGAATTCTGAACATCGTTTAGTTGAGATGGAGAGCAGTGAAATAGAAAGCCGCCAGATGGATCAGGATTAATGCAATGAATTTATCAGCATTATTTATTCATCGCCCCATAGCCACAACCTTACTAACTATTGGCATTGTACTGGTGGGGC
>DRNA01000066.1 GCA_011322365.1 Aeromonadales bacterium
ATCAATAAAAAGTTACCCAATATTCAACGTGTTTCAAGTTACTGCCTGCCTCGAAATATAAAAAATAAAACCGTTGTTGAACTGAAAAAATTAAGGGAGCTCGGTTTGAAAATGGTCTATGTGGGCTGTGAGTCGGGTGATGATACGGTGCTGGATTTTGTGCATAAAGGGGAAAGTTATCTTAGTCAGCGTGAGGCATTACTTAAACTTAAAGATGCAGGGATAAAATCCTCGGTGATGATATTAAATGGTCTTGGTGGTCAAAAATACTGGCAACAACATGCTACTAATTCCGCAATATTGATGAATGAATGCCAGCCCGATTTTTTATCCACTCTGGTGGTCTCTTTTCCGATGGGTATGGAGCGATTTCAACAAGGTTATAAGGGCGAGTTTTCCATGCTCACTCAGCATGAACTCTTTGAAGAGATGCGCTTATTCCTGCAAACCCTGCAATTGGAGAAGACCATTTTCAGAAGCGATCATGCCTCTAATTATCTGGTACTAAAAGGAATTCTGGGTAGAGATAAACCACAGATGTTACAACAGGTAGATCATGCCATAGCACATCCTGATTCTGCCCCGCTGAGGCAGGAATGGCAACGGGGTTTATAAGAGATCCCCATACCTTAAAAATCATTTCATCCAATATCATCGATTAATCATCTCCTGCCTATATTTTCTTCCTCCGTTTAGTAGCGAAAAAAACTAAAAAAATTTTGAGGGTTTTTTATTTCGGTTACGCTTTAAAGAAATAAGTGCTCATACAAAGAGGTTAGATTAGAAATGCAAGTCACAAATAAAACGTTATTAATAATAATTTTATGGTTGCCACTTTACGTAATGGCAGCAGGGTTACCGGGTATACCTGAAGTACCTAAAATTCCCGCGTTCTTGCCCAATATCGCGCAGGTGCCGGCGACTCAACCGATGCCAATAGACGGTACCTGGTTAATTACTTCCTTAGGTAAAAAGATAAAAATTGATTCAGGTAGGGCTTATGCTGTTGATGGTTGGTTACATCTTTTCGTGCTTGATATTCAGCCAGGTATGGTGGTACAGAGAAATATTATGCCTACAGGACCTGGGCGATATCGAGGTGAGGATTTACCCTTAATGGGGGCTTTTACGGCTAATGTTCAAGCCGATCGAAGTCTTCGATTTACCGTTTCGAGTATGTTAGGACCGGTAAGTTATTCCATGATGCCCGTTCAACTTAATAATGCACAGTGGTTTACTCAGGAAATGAGAAAAGCGGGTTTGATAGCTCAAACTTCTTCACCAGTATCTTCTTCAGGTTATCAGTTTTCCAGTCCTTCGGGAGGAGTGAATATAGAAAATATTCAAGTGCCTTCGGGGAATACAAAAACACAGTCTAATTGTAAAAATACAGTTTATGACCCTGCTACAGATTCTGTGCATTGCTCAAATTAAGGAGAAAGTTATGTTGAACCTAAACCGCTATAATACAAAAATAATACTGCTAATTATGATGTCAATTTTTATTGGTAGTGTTTCTGCAAAAGAAAAACCTCGTTGGGGAAAAATAAAACATAAATGTACCAGTGGTCAATCAGGACTGGTATGGGCGAAGTTGAAAGGAGTTAAATTTGGTCAGGTAAAAAAAACCTGTGAAGGAAAAAAAGGTAAAACACCTCCGCCATTTAATGCATTAGGAGCAAGTGGCAAACCGGATTATTGTAAAACCCGACCTACGGGTGTTTATGGTTACTGGAAGCTGGATAATGACCAACAATGCAAACAGGGTAAAAAAATAAAAGGAAAACAGCAGGCGTATTGGGATCGACCCAAGCATCGTTGCACCGGGCCTGGCAAGGGCGTTGTTGAAGCAAAGTTATTGGGTGTGGATGGTTCATGGTGGGGTAAAAAAGGGCGCAAAATGGATCTGTGTAAGAGTGATAACGCCCCATCAATTAATGCGCTTGGGGTAAGTGGTCGCCCAAATTCATGTAAAAAGAAACTGGTACATATTTACGGAGTCTGGAAAAATAATCAGGATAGTCTTTGTGAACCTGTCTGGAAAGCGGTGAAGAATAAAGGTTGTATGGGACCTGATATTGACAACGGTGGCCAGAAAGATCGCCAGGTGAGTCGAGCCAAACTCACCAAGTTAAAAAATGGTGGACGCTGGTGGCAAATTAGCAAGTGGAAATGGCCTTTAACAGCCGCTAAACGTAAGTGGGCAAGGGAGCAGTGCCTGAATATAATGCATCCTACAAAAGGTAAACCGGATTATTGTAAGGTCAAAGGTGGTGTTTGGGCTTATTGGTATAAAGAAGTCGATCAGTGTGACAAACCATTAGAGTGGGCCAAATTTAAAGATAATGGCTGTGTGAGTGATATGCAGTACCCGGATCTACCTGGCGCCAACCTGGAGACGGCGGGGAAAAGGAGCTACAGTGCTCGCTTGAAAAAAGTAGCAGGGGATTGGTATGAATCCTGTCGAACATGGCCGATTGAAAATAAAAAAGCCAATAATGGTGTGAATTTAACTGCCAGTAAACCGACTGGATGTATTCTTCAAGATGGTGATGAAGCTATAGGTTACGTGGCTGGAGGCGGTCTATCAGCAGGAGCAGCCGCTTTTTCTTTAGGCGGAACGGCAGCGGCTTCGGGCGCAATTTCAGTTGTTGGTGCCGCTGCAACCACCCAGGCTTTAAAAGCCATGGATACAACAACAAGTGTTGATGGCGTGTTGTGGGTTGATGATGCAAGTTGTCAGTAAAGTTCTACAATGGGATTGATGAAACAGCCAGAAGTTTTTCTGGCTGTTTCTTTTAAAGAATATTTTTTATTTCTTCGGCCACATTCTTTCGAAAATGCCATCTTTAGAAATTAAATGTTTGATTCCTGCTGCTATATGAAGGGAAGATAGTGCCACCAGTGTCCAGGCTAGAATTTCATGTCCTTCCTCAAAAAATTCCTGCCAGGCTTCATTTTCTCCCATAATAGCAGGTAAATTATAGAGGTTAAAAAAGCTGGCTGGGTCACCTTCGGTTATAGTGAGCAGGTAGCCAAAAACCGGAACCAGCAACATCAATAAATACAGACTGTGCTGCACGATTTTGCCTAATTTTTTTTCTTTGGCGGGAATAGAGTCAGGTAAGGGTGGAGCAGGCTTATAGAAAGCCCAGAATATTCGGAAGATGACCATTTCAAGAATTAATATTCCAATGGAACGATGGAGCGATTCAACGGAGATTTTATCTGCCTTGGGTAATTCATCCATATACAGGGCAACTAACACATTAACAATAATTAACAGGGCAATAGACCAGTGTAAAAAGCGTGCAACTCCATTGTATTGATCTTTCATGGGTAATTCTCAATAAGGGCCTGGAAGACATATTAAACGATTGAAACGGGATTAAGTCAATATGACATATGCCCTAAAAACTGGAATGACTCATTGAGAATATCGCCATCTTAAAGATTATAAGCTGTAAGATGGCGATATATGATCCCCTGCAGGTCTAAAAGGACAATGTTGATTTTCTGTTATAGAGCAGGGTAAGAAGTAATAATATGACACCACTACTTCCACCGCCGCCTCCACCAGAGGACGGTGGGGGAGGGGGTGGTGGTGGCGGAGGAGGAGGTGGTGGCGATTGTAGTTTGTAGATTATGCCAGTGGTTCCAAAAGGGGTTCCGGTAGTGTTGGTTAATACATAAATTTCACCCTGAGAATCCTGTCCGAAGCCCAGCACAGCAAAAGCTGAACGGGTATTGGTACCCAGATCCAGTGCCATAATCTGGTTGTTGCTATCCAGGTAGAATAATCTGCCGGCATCGGCATTGAAACTACCAAAGTCTCCAAAGATATAGCGATTTTGCAGGCCGGTGATATTACTACCTGAATACAAAAAACCACCGATGATGGCAATACCTTCATCATGATCATATTCGGCGATGGGGTCTATTAAACCAGTGGGTACGCCAAGGTCAACGTCAGTCACTGAGCCATCATTAGCACCGTTACCATTAAAGAAAAAATTGCCTTCTTTATAATTCCAGCCAAAGTTATCACCGGGTGTCACCTGATTAATTTCTTCGATACTGTTTTGTCCCACATCGGCTAACCATAAGCCACCATTGGCATCGAAGGAGAATCGATAGGGATTCCTGAAGCCATAGGCATATATTTCAGCTAATGCAGTTGTACCAAGCAGGGGGTTATCTGCAGGGATACCATATTGACCGTTGCTACTATTATTACCCTGTGGATCGATGCGGATAATCGAACCCAGAATAGTGGTATTATCCCGACCATTTCCTGAAGCACCATGGCCAGGCCCTTCATCATCAGCATTCCCTCCATCGCCAATGCTGATATAAAGAAAGCCATCAATACCAAAAGCCAGATTACCTGAATTATGGTTAAATTGCGGTTCATCAATTCGTAGTAATTCTCTGGCACTCATGGGATCGACTGTAGGCGTAGCTGCAGCGGGATCCACTACATGCCATTCGGTGATAACGGACTGATGGTCTGCCGTATCATTCATACCGAGGGTAGTGAAATCTGCGGTACCACTGACGGGCTGTGAAGTGTAGCTGTATAACAATCCATTGGTTGCATAATCAGGGTGAAAAGCCAGACCCAGGAAACCTCTTTCGTCAAAGGTATCTGCCCCAAAGGCCCCCAAAGTGACCAGACGAGCAGAGAAATCTGCAAAATCACTCATGCTGTTGTTATCGAGATTAACACGAATAATTTTTCCAGTTTGTTCTACAACATAGAGGTGATTGGTATCTCCCGGCGCGGTTGTAGCCCAGACCGGTGAAGTTAAACCAGTGGCTACTTCAGCGAGTTCTACAGCAACGCTACTGGTTGCTATAGCCGTTGGGATGGGATTAGCGGGATCAAAGCCTGGAGCGGCAGCATTTGCAGTAAAACTGAAATCATCGACTACGGTATCGCCACCACCATTGGATTGAAATTCGATTCGAGCAATGGGACTTTCACCGGCTGCTCGGGCTAATACCACATTCACAAAACTCTGTGTTCCATTGCCCGTTGCTATCATGGCATTGGCTTCATCGAATATTCGATAAACACTCACACTGGCACCTGTTGTGTCCCTGAACCAGAAATCCACGGATTCTGCAGCTGTTTCAAAGGTTACTGTGGCAGTAGTGCCGCTGGGTACATGCCACGAATGTGAACCGCTATGATAAAAACTGCCATTACCAATGGTCTTAGCAATACCGCCACTAAAGGTAGCCGTAATGGGTGAAGTACCGATAGTAAAGGTACCGCTATCATTAAACTCGAAACTGGTAGAAACGGTATCTGCCAGCAGATTAAAGGAGCTGAATAAGAGTAAAATGGTGAAAAGTAATCGTATGAAATTGAGATTATTTTTTTTCATAATGGCTACCTGTTGCGCTATCTACAATCAATTAACATGAAGATAGCTATAATTGCCGAGCTATATTGATAAATAAAGGCAGGCGTTATTACCTTTTAAAGGACTATATACTTTATAAGTCTAGCTATGATGTTTATTATAAAACAATGAGCTATCAGAACATTGTTCGTATCTGGCCTTTCCAAAGAATCGGGTTTTAAAGAAAAAAGCCTGAAGCTTTGTAAGCGATCGCTTACAAAGCTTACAGAGATAAGATGTTTTCAGCGTGTTATATTATTTTCAAATAACACAACTTATTGATAATCCAATAGTTATTAAACACCTCAATATTTGAACACTAATTTTTTGATTTTTAGACTCTATTTTTTTATCAGCATTCAACTAAAATTGCCCTTGTTGATAGGATGTCACACAGGGATTAGCAGCAGGATGCTGAAGATAAGGATTTCAACTGCGGGCTATTATAATATAGCGCAATGATTTCTCAGCAGGATGCTGATTTCAGCCAGGATGGCGGCTTTCAGCAGGGATGTTGAAGGAATTGGATGGAATCATTCAGGGATGAAGCACAAGAAATGGGCGGGCAACCGCCCTTTTTTGTGTCTCGATTTGGTAACTATTCAACTCATCTCCAGAATCCACCATTTTGACGTTAGAAAATGGACACATATGTGTATATGCTCACATTTCCAGCCTTAAACTGACGAATTCTGAAGGCAACCTGAACTGTTACCAGCTAAAATAAACATACGTTGAATAGCCACATCGATTTTAGCTATTTTAGTCTCCATTTTTTATGTTATCAACAGTTGATGGGTAAAGTAACTGCACCATATTGTCGGCTTTCATAAAGCCACCTCCCCATTTACCTGATAATGTAGCCAGGGGTTTGGCAGCTACTGCTTCATCCAGAGATTTCCCCTGTTTTGCTAATGCCTGAAATTTTTGCTGCATGGCTTTGAGCATCTTCAGATAATCCTGCAGTTCTTTTTTATTTGAAAGTTTGCCGTGTCCGGGGATAATTCGGGTTTTATCATCGGCAAATTTTAGTATGGTTTTTACGCCTGAAATCATACCTGCCAGAGAGCCACCAGAACCTACATCAATAAAGGGAAACATGCCGGAAAAGTAAAGATCGCCAGTATGAATAATATTATCTTCTTTGAAAAATATGAAAGCATCGCCGTCGGTATGGGCATGAGGTAGATGATTGACCATCATGGTATCGTCATTCAAATGTATCGTTAATGATTGAGTGAAGGTCACTACCGGCCAGGCTGAACGAGGGCGGGCTTTTACTTCTTTTTTAAAGGCCTTCATAAACTGATCGGTGGTCAGGCGTTTACGCACATTTTCCTGAGCAATAATAATAGCGCCCAGTTCATGCATTTTTTCATTACCACCGGTGTGGTCTCCATGCCAGTGGGTGTTCAACACCATGCGAACAGGTTGTTTAGAGGTTTTGGTGATGGCGTTGCGAATATTATCTGCCATATCGTCAAATTGATCATCAATGACTACCACGCCATCTACACCTACTGAAAAGCCTAAATTGCCACCTTTACCAGTGAGCATATAAACAGAATCAGATAGTTTCTGCACCTTAACCGGGACAGGTTTGGCATCGGCACTCTGGGCGAGGGGGAGCTGAGTGAAAATAAAGAGGGTACTGAGCTTCAGAATATTCTTTAAGATAGTAATGTTCATTATTATTGTCTCCAAATTATAATAAATGTTCCAGCTGGGGATATTTATCGCGCCAGATCCGCTGGGTATTTTGTATGACGAATTCTTTAAATCGTATCATAGCCGGGCTGAGTTGTTTTTGCTGGTGATGCACAATATACCAGATCCGCATAATGGGCATCTTTTCTATGTGTAATACTTTCACCTGTTTTAGAGCCAGTTCCTGCTGCAGCGTATGCAAAGAAACAATGCCCAGACCTAATCCCGCAGCCACCGCCTGTTTGATAGCTTC
>DRNA01000067.1 GCA_011322365.1 Aeromonadales bacterium
CCGGTTAATCTTCCCAGTCCAGTGACAGATTGTGTAAAAGTGCAGACAGCAGACGAAATGTATCAGCAGGTATTTACTCGAATAGCTGAGCAGGATATTTTTATCGGTTGTGCTGCGGTAGCTGACTATAAAGTGAAGGAAATAGCCCCCCAAAAAATTAAAAAAAATGATAAACAGTTAGCACTTACTTTGATAAAAAACCCTGATATTATATCAGAAGTGGCAACTTCTGAAAATCGACCTACACTAGTAGTAGGTTTCGCAGCAGAAACGGAAAATTTGCTGGATAATGCATCCACCAAACTGCTACGAAAAAATCTGGATATGATATGTGCTAATGATGTAGGTTCGCTAGCAACCGGTTTTGGTAGTGAACAGAATAGGATTCTGTTACTCATGCGTTCATCTGACGAGCACATTGATAGTGAACAGCTCCCATTAGCATCAAAAAAAGAGCTTTCAAAACAAATAGTTAACATAATTGCACAGAGATATAATCAAAAAAAATCTAAATAAAGCAATATATTCGACTACTTAAAAAATATTTAATCATGGGACTAACCTGTTGATTGATAGAATCAGCCCTGAAGCTACATTTCAGCTGTTGGTTTGCTTGAAAATATGAGTAGTTATGAAATTGAACTGGTATTAACAGCAACGGTTATATGTAAGCCATATTAAGGAGACGCTGTGAAAAGAAAGCAGACGGTAAAAATTACCAAACAGGCGCAAGCCCCTAAAAAGCAGGTGAAAACTGACAGAGGACAAACCCTGTTCTCTCTGGCTCGTTTTTCCCTGATATTTTCTGTCCTTGCGCTTTTGGCGGTGGCGGTGATTCAGTATTATCTGATTATTCAGGTCCCTTCAGAAAAAAGAACTAATCGTTATTTAAATACAACCTTAACCAGTTATGCTGAATTAGTTCGCCTAACCGCAACCGGGAGTGTGGAAGCTCTTACCATTGCTTCTTTGAGACCTGAGTTACAAAATGCGTTAAAACAACAAAATCTGTCCGCAATACACGAGCAGGAAAAAGAACTGAGTAGTCGTTTTCCCAAAGTGCTGGGAGTGAGAATTTTATTACCGCAATTATTGCAGACTGATCTGAAAAGTAAGCCTCCTATTACGAATGTGACGCTGGATCTGATCCGTCGCGCCGCCAAAGGTGAAAAGCTTTCTCCTGAAGTGGTGCATGTAGGGCAACCCGATGAATATGTGGCGATCATACAACGTGTTGAAGACCATGGTGAGCTTCTGGGACTTATTGTTGCAGGATTTGATATCAGTGTAATCAACGATGCTCTGGAAAAAATACAATCCGTACCAGGCTATCTGGAACTTCGCCAAACCTTTGAAAATGTGAACCATACTCTGGGAACTCACGGTGATAAAGCATTAAAGGTAGGTGCTCCATTGGGTAGAGGTCGATTAAAAGATACACCCTGGGAAATGGCCTATTGGCCGGCCAGAGATGAAGATTTTTCGGTCTATGGTGATACGCTGGTTTTCTGGATTGCTATTTCAGCCATGTTGATTCTTATCGCCGGACTGGGTTTTTATGGTTATTACCGTCTGGGTAAAACTGTACAGATGGACGCGGCCCGGTTACTTAAACTGGTTATAGAAGCAAAATCACCTCATTTCCCAATACCTAATGGAGCTTTTAAACTCTCCATATTTTCCGATCTGGCACACAGCCTATCTCGTACCGGGATTATTACGGTGGGACTGGCAGAAAGTTCCAATCTTAAGCCGCAAAAGCATCCGGTCTCAACCGGGTCAGATAATGAAGTTAATTTTCAGTCACCATTAATGGAGAGCAAGGATGCTCTGGATCTACAGGTTCTGGATGAAGAAGAACCGTTAGAGATCCCGGAATCCATATTTAGAGAATATGATATTCGCGGCATTGTCGATGAAACACTTACTCCGGATATTGTTCGTGAAATTGGTCGCGCCATTGGTAGTGAAGCTTTTGAACGTGGCGAGCAAACCGTTATCGTTGCTCGTGATGGCAGACTTTCCGGCCCGGATTTATTACAGGCCTTAAAAGAAGGTTTAATGGCAAGTGGTCGGGATGTGATTGATATTGGCGAGGTACCAACACCGGTATTGTATTATGCCACCAATCACCTGGATGCAAGTTCTGGCGTTATGTTAACGGGTAGTCATAATCCCGCCAATTATAATGGTCTGAAAATTGTGCTGGCCGGTGAAACACTTTCCGGGGAAGATATTAAAAAGCTCTACAAGCGCATTGTATCTGATGAATTATTAAGTGGTCGCGGCGCACAGGAAGTTCAGGATGTTACTCAGGATTATATTGGAGAGATTGTGGGCGATGTTGCTTTAGCTCAGCCTCTGCGCGTGGTCATTGATTGCGGGAATGGTGTAGCAGCCAATATTGCACCACAATTGTTCCAGTCACTTGGCTGTGAGGTTATTGGTTTGTATTGTAAAGTGGATGGCAATTTCCCTAACCACCACCCCGATCCCAGTAATCCCGAAAATATGAAGGAAATGATTGAGATTGTAAAATCCGAACAGGCAGATCTCGGTATCGCCTTTGATGGTGATGGTGATCGCCTTGGTGTTGTGGATTCGGCGGGTAATATTATCTGGCCTGATATGCAGATGATGTTGTTTTCCATGGATTTGCTCTCCAGGAACCCTGGTTCAGATATTATTTTTGATGTGAAATGTTCTCGTCATCTCTCGGCTGCCATCAGAGGGCATGGTGGACGTCCCATCATGTGGAAAACGGGTCATTCATTAATTAAAGCTAAAATGAAAGAAACCGGTGCGTTATTGGCTGGAGAGCGTAGTGGACATTTTTTCTTTAAAGAACGATGGTATGGATTTGATGATGGACTGTATGCAGCGTCAAGGATGCTGGAAATCCTGGCAGCCGACTTCCGTAAATCGGTTGATATTTTTAAAGTCTTTCCACAAACAATTAGTACGCCTGAATTAAATGTGGCGATCAGTGATGCAAATAAATTTAAATTTGTTGAAAAACTGATTAAACACGGTCGTTTTGGGGATGGTAAAATCAATACCATTGATGGTATACGGGTCGACTACCCGCAAGGCTGGGGGCTGGTTCGTGCATCAAATACTTCGCCCTGCCTGGTGATAAGATTCGAAGCAGATACGGAGGAGGAATTCACCAAAATAAAAGGTATTTTCAGAAAACAGATGCTAAAAATAGACCCTGAAATGCAATTACCTTTTTAGTAATCGTATTTTTAATAATGCGAAGAGGAATTCCAGGAGAGTAAAATGGTTGATAAAAAACAAAAAGCTTCCCGAAAGCAGCAAATTCTACAGTCTCTGGCTATTATGCTGGAAAGAGGTGCGGGTGAAAAAATTACTACGGCTAAACTGGCGGCAGAGGTAGGGGTTTCGGAAGCTGCGCTTTATCGCCATTTTCCAAGCAAGGCACGAATGTTTGAGGGTTTAATTGAATTTATCGAAGAAACTTTATTTACCCGAATCAATAAAATCATTAAAGAAGAACCCGGTTTCCAGAATCGCTGTTATAGGATATTAACCTTGTTGTTAACGTTTTCTGCCAGAAATCCAGGCATTACCCGGCTTATGACAGGCGATGCTTTAACTGGAGAACAGCTGCGCTTACATGAACGTATTAATCAATTATTTGACCGACTTCAAACACAGCTCAAACAGATTTTACGTGAAAAGGCATTGTCGTCTGATCCAGGAAATGAGCAGGATCCCCTGGTAATAGCTAATCTTTTACTTGCTTTCATAGAAGGACGGTTACGACAGTATGTGCGTACAGGTTTTAAACAAAGCCCGTTGGTAGAATGGGATAAACAATGGCTTTTATTCCAAAAAATTCTCTGAAATATCGAACAAACCAAAGGGGCTAATAGCCCCTTTTTAAGTTTACCCCAAGTGAAGTCCAATAGTTAAGAAATCTACCGGGTTTTATTTTCTGTCGAACAATACAATTATGAGTATTGTAGTAGAGTTGTCCGGTATTGAGAGAAATGACCGCGGTATTCCTCAATGGAAGTTTGACTTAACAGCTGACTGGAAAAAGGGTGATTGGGGCGCTTCCTGGACAATGCGTTATGTAGATTCATTGACTGAATCCTGTAGTGATTTTCAGGACGGTTCGCCTGTAAGTTTTGTTGCATTGGGATTATGTTCAAATCCGAATACTACCGATGAGGAGTTATCTACAAACACCCTGGGTTCAACTTCAGTTTATGATCTACAGCTAAGATGGGCTCCTTCGGGTTGGGATACGGATGTTCAATTTTCAGGTGGGATTCAAAATCTATTTGATAATGACCCTCCAGCCTGTACCAGTTGTTCTTTGAATGGTTATGATCCTTCAACATACTGGCCTCAAGGTCAATTCTTCTATTTACAGGCTTCGTTAAAGCTATAAATTGAAGCACGGTAAAATTAAAGCCTGTTCAAATAATGGACAGGCTTTTTTTTAAGATATTGTATAAATTCCACATCAAAATAAATACTAAAAGTGTATGATGTGTATGCGGGTATGCTAATACGTGTGTTTAGTCTGTACTTATTAGCGGTACCCATTAATAGAGGAGACCATTAATTTTAATGGATTCGAAGTCTCTGCAAACAAAAGGTATTTTGATAATAATATTAGATAGAAGGAGAACAATATGTTTGAGAATCTTGATATACAAAAACTGGTGGATGATTACTTGCCTGTTGTCATAGACAAGAGCTTCCAGATATTTATGGCACTGGTTATTTTTGTCATTGGTAAATGGGTGGCTAAACTGGTAACTAAAATGGTTCGAGCGCTTTTACTAAAGGCTAAAGTCGATGATATTTTAGCTGATTTTGTAAGTGCTATTGTAAAGGGAGCTTTATTGCTGGTAGTAATTATTGCCGCTCTGGATCAATTAGGTGTTGATACCACCTCTCTGGTTGCGTTAATTGGTGCTGCCGGTTTAGCTGTTGGTTTAGCGCTTCAGAATTCATTGCAAAATTTCGCGGCAGGTGTGATGTTGCTTATATTCAGACCGTTTAAAGCAGGAGATTTTATTGACGCAGCAGGTGTTTCAGGTGTTGTCGAAGGTATATCAATTTTCAGTACCACCATGAGAACAGGTGATAATAAGGAAATGATTATCCCTAATGGTGCAATCTATGGTGGCATTATCACCAATTTTTCAGCGAAGGATACCCGACGTATCGATATGGTTGTGGGTATTGGCTATGATGATGATATTCGTAAAGCGAAGGATATTATCTGGGAAGTGCTCAATGCAGATGAACGTATTCTGAAAGATCCGGCACCGACTGTGGCGGTATCAGAGCTGGCTGATTCCAGTGTTAACTTTGTAGTACGTCCCTGGGTTAAATCAGGCGATTATTGGGGTGTTATGTTTGATTTTAATGAAAAGATCAAACTTACTTTTGATGAAAAAGGTATCTCAATACCTTATCCGCAAATGGATATTCATACCCATAAGGTTGCTTAACCGATACTACTGAAAAATGGCACTACTGGTGCCATTTTTTTGTTTTGGGTATAAATAAACCTCCAGGATAATGGTTAGTGTTGAAAATATTGATTATCGGTATGGCTTAATGCTCTTCATTATCCAGATCATTAATTAACACCGGTTCAGGATCACCGGGTTTTCGAATACGACCGGATCGTCTTAATGCATCGCGTAAAATATATTCAATTTGTGCATTCATGCTTCTTAATTCATCATCAGACCATTGCTGCAAGGCTTTAAGAATATCTTCGTTAATTCGAAGTGGGTATGCTTTTTTAGCCAATGTGCTCTCCTTTCGCCCGATTAAATTTTTCTAAAATCTTGTTGATAGATTTGTATAATTTTTCGGGTTCATCCGTACCAAGGCGAAATTGTTTACCAGACTTTAACGTGATTTCAATCGCATTCAGGCCTGAAACATTGTAGAGCCAACCTGATTTGTAACGCCGGATACCCCAGCCATACCACCATTTGTTGCGTACTTTCTGCAAGTTTTCTATATCAGCCAGATTGATTGTTTTATGCCAGATCCCCGGCCCGAAATGCCATTTAATCTCCTGCTTATTAATGGTAATAATCATTGAGCTAAAAATAGCAGTAATAAGACATATAACGATTAAGGTCAGAATAGGATAAAGATACATTTCAGTTTTTGAGATATGAAAATAGTGATTTAAATTTTGCAATAGTTCCTGGTCAAATTCTATGGACAAAATAATAAGAGTTGAAACCAAAAGACTAAATACTGAAAAAATCAGCGTTAGCCAGTTGGTTTGTCTATGATAATATTTAACCGGCATATTATTTTTCTCGTTTTAAAATTACCAGCAGAAAGGGTCGCATTTGTGAGCCAGTATTGGTTGAACTAACGACCTCCCATCCAGACTGCCCATATTTGTTTAACTGTTGTTGCAACAGTTCACTATCTAATTGCTGTCTAAAAAAGCCAGCCTTTTTATCAAAGCTTAAGGTTTTATATTCAAAACTCATTTTTTACTCCTAGTAAATACTACCGGCGTTCACAATAGGTTGAGCCGCTTCATCACTGCATAGAACTACTAAAAGATTACTTACCATGGCGGCTTTACGCTCACTATCGAGCTCAACGATATTGCGTTCATCAAGATGTGTTAAGGCCTGCTCTACCATACCTACAGCACCTTCCACAATCAGTTGACGTGCGGCAATAATAGCTGACGCCTGTTGACGACGTAACATGGCATTGGCAATTTCGGCAGCATAGGCAAGATGACTAATCCGGGCTTCAATAACTTCAACTCCAGCTTTACTCAGACGATCCTGTACTTCTTTTTTCAGTGCCAGTGAAATTTCTACCGGATTGGCTCGTAAAGCAATTTTATTGTCATTATGAGCATCATACGGGTAGCTGGTAGCCAGGTTTCTCACCGCAGCCTCTGATTGAATGGAAACAAAGTCTTCATAGTCATCCACCAGAAAGATGGCCTCGGCAGTATCTACTACCTTCCAGACAACTACTGCAGCAATTTCGATAGGATTTCCGGTACTGTCATTGACCTTTAAGCGACTGGATTCGAAGTTCCGTACTCTTAGTGAAACGGCCTGTTTAGAGTAAAAGGGGTTGGCCCACCTCAGGCCGGGTTCTTTTACCGTACCAATATATTTACCAAACAGTTGTAGTACTTTGGCTTCATTGGGATGTACCATAAAAAAACCAAACCAGTTAATGAAAATCACAATACTGATTAATAAACCTGCGATCATAACCGCCGGGTGACCACCACGGACGGTAATAAAGGCAAATAGAATTTGAGCAATAAACAACATAAATAATCTGCTGATACCGTTGGGGGCTTTTTTGCTAATTTCCTCAATCATTATATTTCTCCTGTCAATTGGAATAGATTAAAAGATAACCTGACATAATGATATCATTTTGATATCATAAATCAACATTGAGAATGATCTGGAATGTAATAAATTATGAAATTATCGAAAAATCAAAAGGTTGTAATGAGTTGAGTTACGAGGTTAGTTGTTTTTAAACTGGATCCAACGCCAGCGCCAGATGCCAATATAGCCGGGAAGCGCAATGATAATGCCTGAAATTATCAGAATCCAGCCATAAATCAGTAATTGAGGGAAATAGATTTTGGCGATAAAGCTTACAATAACGCCAACAAAAAAAGGTAACAGGCCTGCTATAAACAGCTTTAAACTGAATTTGGGTTCGGTGAGCCAGCGGTTAATAATGGTTAATTTCATAGGGATAATATCAGCTCAGGGTAATTCATGGCTGTTCGTCTGTACTTAATAAAATATTTAACAGATTGTTCTGGAAATCAATGTTTCCAGTGAGCTGAGAATGTTTTTCACAAAATAAAATGGAATAATCCAGTGGAAAATAATTATAGGCAGAGCGAGGAATGGTGGGGTCTAATACGGTTTTAGCCAGTAAACTGGCTTTGGTAACTGTGCCATCACCTGGCTCTAATAATAATTTCTCATAATCAACCCCCGGTTTCTGCTTTTCAACATCTGAAGGATACATTCGAACTTCTGATTCTCCATCGACTTCTTCAACCAGAATCCGTGCCGGCGTATTGTTACAATTTCCACCCATTAAAATATAGTCTGCTGGCTTATAGGGAGGGGTAACCGTTAATGACCAGACAAACCGGCGCCCTCGGGTGAGATATTTTTGAAAGTAAGCTTCAAGTCGTTCAATGTAACGATTTGCCAACACTTCATTGGTAAACTGTGAACGGATGCGATGTCGGACTTTGGGGTTGAAAATGGACCACTGGAATTTTCGCCAGACATCGACATCGAATAAATCTCGATTAAGTTCCTTACCTTCTGAGGTCACTATCCAGGAATTCAATGGGTGAGGTAACAATTGGTAAGCACTGGGCATAGAAATGAGTACTTCGGTGTGAATATTTCCGAAATAGATAGGGAGGCCGTGGATAATATTATTTAAGGCATCAATAGAACCCAGATTTGGTGTGCCGACCAGAATAACTTTCCTTACCGAACTTGCGCCAGCATTGGTGACAGGAAAGTCGTTTGAATCGAGTACATCCCTTTCACCATAACGAATATAGTATCTGGCAATCAGTCCACCCATACTGTGGGCGACAATATCAACCTTGAGTAATGGGTTGTGATAGTCTTTGCGGATCTGTCGGATCAATTGAGCCAGTTTTTGAGCTGATTTAACATTATCCTGGCGCCAGTCGTAAACGAATACATAGAAACGCCTTTTTTTGTCATTAATAGCAGTACCGGCTTTGGTCGGAATAAAGCTCCCTTTGGTTGCCAGAGTTTCAATTAATTTCCCATAAAAATCCGTACCAATAATACTATCGGCAATTTTATAGGCTTCAAGGTGAGAAGGTAACGGCTTCAGGGTGTTAAAATCAAATTGCAGGCCGATATATTCAAAATCACTGAACAACAGGCTTTGTGCGCCACCAGGCCACATATCTTCCTGGGTCTTAATGTCTCTCAGTTGAGAGCCAAAAGCGCCATGAATAATAATCACCGGGTTATTGGAGGGGCGATGTGCCACGTTAGCATATAAACGAGCAAGGTCAGGTACGGGCGTACTACTACAGCCCACCAGTGACAGGAAAACTAATAAAAGCAGGTAGCGCGTGTAAAATTTCAATCGTTTACCAGGTTCGATATAGGTACATACCCATCTTCAAGTGGAACAGGTATGGATAAAATAAAGTAGAAAAAGGTAAAGAGCAAGATTAATAGTAAGGATTTTCTCCAGCGGCATGCTCGGTTGTATCCATAACGGCACTGAGTTCCCCTGAGAATTTTTCCATCAGCGTTTTCTCAACACCTTCTTTGAGTGTGACATCCGCCATACCACAGCCCTGACAACCTCCACCAAATTGTAATATAGCAACCTTGTCGTCGGTGATTTCGGTGATCTGCACATTTCCGCCATGGCTGGCAAGCTGGGGATTGATTTCAGCTTCCACCACATATCTGACTCGATCCAGCAGGGGAGCATCTTCATCAACTTTTCGAACTTTGGCATTTGGTGCGCGTAAGGTGAGTTGTGCACCCAGATTCTCTTCGACAAAATCGATTTCAGCATCTTCAAGGTAAGGTGCACTGTCAGGGTCTACATAGGCTTTAAAGTCACCCACATCCTGGCAGAGATCTTTTTCTTCAACGGCACTGGGTGGGCAGAAAGAAACGCCACATTCTGCCTGAGGTGTCCCCCCGTTGATAACGAAAACGCGGATACCGACATTTTTTTCTTCCTGATCGGAAAGAAGTTTAACAAAATGAGACTTTGCTGCATCACTGATAGTTAAGAGATCACTCATGACAGATTCCTGAATTGCTAATAAGCCTATAAAATATAAGGTTTATAGGCCAGGTTAATGTTAGTATTCTATCATTATTTGTGTATTAATATCAGCTTGATTTATTAGATTATGGCATTGAAGAATTATAATTAATTGAAAGGAGATAAGGACAAAATGATAAAAAGAATATTGCTTATAATGAGCATGATAGCGATGTTCAATCCGAATTTAACCGCAAAAGAAACCATAAAAATAACAACTGAAGCGCCCCTGATAATAGGTGAAGTAATTAAATTTCACTCATCAGTTTTGAATGAGGATAGGGTGCTGAATATCTATCTGCCAGTAGGTTACAAGGCAGAAAAAGCTAGAAAATATCCGGTGATCTATCTTCTTGATGGAGGAATAGATGAGGATTTAATACATATTGTTGGCATTACACAGTTTGCTTCATTTCCATGGCTTAACATGATGCCGGAAACAATAGTTGTTGGTATTGGAAATACGGATCGAAAGAGAGACTTTACCTTTGAGACACACAATAAACGTGATGCAAAAGATTTTCCAACAGCGGGAAAGTCATCAGAATTTATTAAATTTTTAAAAGAGGAAGTGATAGCATTAATCAATAAACGATATAAAGTTAATAAAAATAAAACAATTATAGGACAATCCTTAGGTGGTCTACTAGTTACAGAAATTTTATTTAAAGCACCGGAACTGTTTGATAATTACATCATTGTTAGCCCAAGTCTATGGTGGGATGATGAATCATTACTTAAATATACACCGAAACCTGTTGCAAATATTAGCTCCATTTATATTGCAGTAGGAAAAGAGGGCAGGGTAATGGAGCGTACTGCCAAATCACTTTTTAAGAAGTTAGCAAAAACAAAATTAGACAGGCGTAAGTTATATTTCCAGTTTTTTCCGGATAAAAACCATGGGGATACGCTACATACTGCCGTCTATGATGCTATTGAAAAAATATTTAGACAAAGTAAGAAAATATAAATACTTCTTAAATACTTTGTAAAACCTTTTTTAGTTCATGCTGAAATTTTTTCAGTTGTTGGTCATCATTAAATAATGCTGTAGAAACACGTAAAGCGTAAACCTCATCATTTTTACCATCGTGAAAGCCAATATATCGAATTTGAATATTCTTTTTAAGTAAAGTGGAAACTACATGCGATGCAGTTTTTTTATCTTTGAATATCTTATGAGGATTGTGCCAGCTAAATGGGAAAAAAGCAGTAATGCCGGTTAAAAGCGAATTAGATTTGCTTGGTGAAATAAGAGATAGAGGTGATTTTTGTAACAGAAAGGATTTCATTTTTCCTGCTAAGATAAGAATATATTTTTCAACCTGAGAAGCTCCACCTGCGTTGTTAATGAAGGTCATGGCATCAGTCATGGCGGCAAATCCAGTAGCGTTAGAGCAGCCTCTAACCTGCAGGGCTTCAGTCATAGGGAAGTGACAATCAGTTCCCTGTTCGCAACCACTATATTTACCCATGCGTTGAGAGAGAGTCGGGTAAAATTCAGGCGGTTTAATGTGAGCATTTTTTATATAGAGGATACCGGTACTGGGGGGGCCATTGAGCCATTTATGACCCGGGCAGGCGTAAAAATCACAATGAGCAATATGATCCGCTCCCCGGCTGATATCGATCATACCCATCGCCTGAGCACCATCGACAATGAGATATTTAATACCGAGTTTCTGCACTTTAGTGCGAAGAGCCTTTAGAGGTAGTCGGACTCCTGTTGTAGGGTAGACATGTGATACGCAGAGCGCTTTAGCCCCCCTGAGTTCTTTGCTATCAGGAAGCAATACATCAAGTAATTCAGTTTCGTTCATTAATGCCAGCTGTTTGGACGGAGGGAAATTACGTGTGATGACCTTCAATCCCATACGATCATGTAACAGCTGTAATGGTCCAGAAATAGCGTTATGTTCATGATTGGTCATGATCACTTTGTCGGATGAACTAAAATTGAGACCCATAAGCGTCATACTTAATCCCATAGTGGTATTGTCAGTAAGACAGATATTGTTTTTTTTCACGTTAAGAAACTTTGCCACTCTGGTTCGATTGATGTGTTGGTGCTTACCTAAAATTGGATCGAGTTCATAGGAAAATGTGGGGTTGCTGGCCCATTGATATAAATTATTTTTATAGTTTTCCAGAACGATTTGGGGCATGGTACCTTCGGTACCGCTGTTTAGATAAATAAAGTTATCAGGCAATTCCTGGAAATTTTGAGCGAAATCATTAGAAGAAGATATTGATCTTGCCGCACCAGATGCTACAGCAATAGAATTAAAAACTACTGCTGAAGAGGCTGCTGTTAGAAAATTTCGACGACTAAAAGAAGGGTGGTGGGTTTTATTATTGCTCATAACTGGAACCTGTTTTTAGTGGAGAAGGTGAAAGTGTTGTATTAAAAAATCTTAATACTTTCCTGGAAAATTTATTTTTGGCATCAAATGAAAATCGTATATGACCAAAGGTAGGCTCGCGCCAAATCTGGAGGGTTGAATTATTTAATTTTTTTAACAGTCTTTCGCCACTTTGGGGATCGACCACCTGATCGGAACCTGCGATCATAAGAAATAAAGGTTTATTCTGATAGGCATCAAGGTTATTTATAGGGGCATTTTTATCAAAATCTGTATCACTACGGATACTACTGAAGAACCTGAATAGTGCAGGAAATGGCCAGGGTGTATCGGTAAATTGCTGCATATTTTCATAGTTAATGGCATCAAATGGACTGTCGGCTATAACAGATTTAACTTCTTTATTATGATCTCCATGTAGGAGTACGGTGGCTCCCCCTAAAGACCACCCATACAGCCCAATTTTATCCGGGTTAACTTCCTTGCGGTTTTTGAGATAATCAAATACATATTGCATATCGCGAGCTTCATTTTTACCAAAGGTGACCTGTTCACCACCACTGGAGCCATGAGCACGTAGGTCCATGGTAATAACACCATAACCCTGTTCATGCAGCATGTGGGCAATATGCATTACGGAACCCATATGACCACCATAACCATGTTGTACTATAACGGCTGCATTGTTTTTTGAAGGGAAATATAGCCCACGTAATTTTGTGCCGTCGAACGACGTTAGTTCAACGACAATTTTCTCATCCTCCATATGAAATTTTTTTAATAGCCGGATAACGCAGGTTCTTGCGGGCACCATACAAAACTGGGGTCTTTCCGAAAGAGGTTTATTGACTAATAAACCAGCCACGTACCAGGAAAATCCCAGGGTCGAAACAATAAGCAGGATGATTATTCCCAGGGAAATTTTTTTAACAGATTTTTTTGAAATATTCATAGCTATGTTAACTATACCTAATACAGGTTGGCGAAAAATAAACTGTTAATAAATAATTTCATACTGCCTAACCAGTAACCTCTGAAATTAGGGTCGTCATCAAATAAAATTAATTTACCATCACCATAGTTTAGAGTGACAAGCATGGGCGTTTTTGACAGTTGCTGTAAATTAAAATCAGAGGAATAACCACTGATTAGGGGTTTTTTAGTATATCGCGCCACCACTGCATAGGGTATCTCTGGTTCTGATATTTTGAATGGTGCATTTTTAAAAACAGCCAGACTGTTATCTTTATATCCAAATGCAAGAGGATGCCCAGTATCAAGTTTAACAGAGAAAATTGCGCCACCAATTATATCTTCAGCAGCATTATCTGCTTTAGATTGATATTTTTGATTTAAATCTGCAATTTTTTCTTTAGTTGTTTTGGTCATTAAGATTTTAGTATCTTTTAATTGACTCAACCACTGTGCACCTTGTTTAATGCCTATGGCGATACCACCCTGTTGTATCCAGTTCTGGATATCTTTATTGATTTTTTGTGATGCGGTTATTTTCAGGTGCGTATATCTACCGTCAACCAGAATCAGGTGTGTATAGGGTTTCAAATGTTTTCTTGAAATTTGTGAGGCTGAAATTCGAGTAACGGGAATGCCCAGTTTTTGTTCCAGTACATACCTGACTTCTCCCGCTTCGTAGGGATTAATACCATCACCAGTTAATAATGCAACCCGTGGTAGCGCTAGTTTCATTATTGAAGGTGAACCTAAATCGATTCCTGTTGGTGTTAAACCGGAGGAAAGAGCATGTAGTTTAATGTGATTGAGAACAGCCTGTTCCACAATGTCCTGAGCAATAGTCTCGGTATTTTTCGATTGATTTTTCAGATATAAAATAACGTTTCCTGCAGATGCTGTTATTTTTTTATGTGTATCCTGGTCAATAAATGTAAATGGCCGGGTATTTACTTTCAGATGAAAACCCTGAGATAACAATTGTGAGCTAAATTTTGCAGCATTTAACTGTGCCCAGTCATAAATAAAGGCGACAGGAGGTTGTTTTTCTGTGTTGGGTTTTGATGGTTTATGAAGAGATACTCCTGTCTTGAAAAGAACACCCTGATATTTTTCCATCTGGCTCTGACTTTTAAATTCCTGCAATTTAAGATTATAGGCATATTGCATTGCCCATGCAGAGACATCATAAAATGTTTTATCTTTAAATTTTTTCCTTACATCAAACAGGATCTGAACTAATTTTCCATGTAATTGATTAAGTGGAACAATGTAACCAGTTCGGATCAGCGCAGTTTTTGTTTTCAATGGTCTCTTAAGCGCATAGATTTTAATGTCATGATTTAGCATAACCTCAGCCAGGGCGGTTGCACGTTCAGGGTCGTCATCTGCAGAAAAAAGATAACCTTTAATGCTGTTGTTTTTTTGAGGTTGAAAAAAATCATGTTGATATGTTTTTAGTGAGCTTTTGAGCTGAGTCGCACCC
>DRNA01000068.1 GCA_011322365.1 Aeromonadales bacterium
AATTAAGCTGGTTTGATTCAAAGTAGCTGTTTTCTGCTTTGACAAAGATTTCATGCCATTGCTGATAATTAAACTCATGCCGCCACCCGCCTGACAGCACTGGCAAACTGTTGACCACGCTGTTCAAAATTCTGAAACATATCAAGACTTGAACAGGCTGGTGATAATAATACAAGACCATTATCTGGCGCTATTTCTGCTGAAATTTCTACAGCCTTTTCCAGAGTAGATACATCAATTATGCGGACATTTTTTATCAGGCGACCAATCGAAGGGCCATCTTTTCCCAAGGTGATTAATGTAAATACATGCCGTTCAATATTTTTTACAAGCGGTGTTAAATCTGCATTTTTGGCATCGCCACCCACAATTAAAATAATTTTTCCAGAAAATTGTGTTGCAAAACTTTCCAGAGCAGCAACGGTAGAGGCTACATTTGTAGCCTTTGAATCATTGATCCATAACACCTGCCCGGAAGTTATAATTTTTTCACAACGATGAGGTAAGCCGGCATACTTTTTCAGTACCTGTTGCAGCCTGATTTTATTATTACCCATTAGTGAAAATCCGGCACCCTCGACTAAAGCCAGCGATGCCAGAATATTAAGCCAGTTATGTTGTCCACTTAATGCAACTTCAGATAAGGCCATCCATGGCTTACTGCCGACTGAATCGTTTAAATGAATAAAAATAAAGTAGTTGTTTTTGATTTTTCTAATGGAAAAATCGCTCATTTCATCCATTCCAAAATGAACTATTTTTTTTACTTTGGGTAATTCCCAATGATTATTCTGGGGTACTACAGCAATAGTATTCTCATGCAGGATGCTCAGTTTTGAATGTTGATATTGTTTAAATGAATCATAACGATCCAGATGATCCGGACTGATATTTAATACTGTAGCAGCAACAGGTCGTAATGAGGTTGTTGTATCTAACTGGAATGATGATAACTCCAGCACAATATAATCCAGTTCTGAGTATTGTATCTGCTCTTTAGTAAACTGGGAGTTGGAAAGTAATTGCAACACTGGGGTGCCGATATTTCCAGCCATTGCCACACTAACTCCCAGAGAGGTTAATAATTTTTGAGTTAATTCTGTAACAGTACTCTTACCATTGGAGCCAGTTACACCAATCACCGGCACATGGTTGCAACGAGCAAAAATCTCAATATCACCTATAATTTCTGCACCCTTTTCTCGGGCGCTAACCAGCACTTCTTCTCTGATATCTACACCAGGTGACAGGATGATCGAGCCCGCATTTTCAACAACTGGATGTTGCAGAGATCCGGTAATTATTTCTACCTGAGGATAAGTCTCTTTTGCTTTTTTCAAGAAAGGTGGTTGCGGTCTGGAATCGACTACAGTACAGGAAATGTTTTTTTCAGACAGAAATTGCAGGCAGGCGAAACCGGTCTTACCCAGACCGATTATCACTACAGGTTGCCGCAATTTTAACATGCTTATCTTACCTTCAATGTAGCCAGACCCACTAACACCAGGATTAAAGTAATAATCCAGAATCGCACAATAACTCTCGGTTCCGGCCAGCCTTTTAATTCAAAATGATGATGCAATGGTGCCATTCTAAAAATTCGTTTTCCGGTTAACTTAAATGAAGCCACCTGCAATATTACAGACAGGGTTTCCACCACGAATACACCGCCCATAATAAAAAATGTTAATTCCTGACGAACCATGACTGCGATAATACCAAGTGCAGCACCCAAACCTAATGACCCCACATCACCCATAAAAACCTGGGCTGGATAGGTATTAAACCAGAGAAAACCCAGTCCAGCACCAGCGATGGCACCACAAATCACTACCAGCTCTCCCGTGCCTGGAATAAAAGGAATAGAAAGGTATTCTGCAAATTTTGCATTACCGGTGGCATAGGCGAAAACACCCAAAGCACCCGCAACCATAACTGTCGGCATAATAGCCAGACCATCCAACCCATCGGTTAAATTCACTGCATTACTCGAACCCACAACCACCAGATAAGTAACAAAAATAAAACTTACGCCCAATGGAATAGCCACTTCTTTAAACACCGGAACAATAAGTTCCAGTTCGGCGGGTATCGTTGCACTGTGATAAAGATAAAATGCAGCAACCAATGCAATGACTGATTGCCAGAAAAATTTCCAGCGTGAAGCCAAACCCTTAGGATCTTTTTTTACCAGTTTTTTGTAATCATCAATCCAGCCCACAACCCCGAAACTCATGGTTGTTAACAATGCAACCCAGACATAATGATTCGTCAGGTTACTCCATAGCAATACACTCAACATAATGGATAACAAAATCAGTGCGCCACCCATTGTCGGCGTACCGGCTTTGGTCAAATGAGACTGAGGCCCATCATCCCGTACGGTTTGTCCGATCTGGTAATGACTTAATTTTTTTATCATTGCCGGCCCTATTAATAAAGCCATCAATAATGCAGTCAATACACCTAAAATTGCCCTGAGGGTTAAATAATGAAAAACACCAAAAAATGACCAATACTGAGTTAAATAATCGGTTAACCACAACAACATTACAGACACTCCTCTTTTATTTTATTTTTATTTATTAAGGTGCGATCTGCATCTAGTAAAGATTGAACAATCTTTTCCATTTTTGCAGCTCTTGAACCTTTAATGAGAATGGTGCTTTTATTGTCCAGCTCTTTTTCTAAACTTTTAACTAATTCATCGCTACTTTCAAATACATAGTTTTGATGTGAATTTTTATTACCATTTTTCTCCTGGTATTTATAAAAAACATTACTCGCTTCACTCGCTAAATCTCCCAGAGTATAAATTGCATCAACACCATGGCTGTAAGCATATTTTCCACATTGCTCATGTAGTGACTTTTCATCAGATCCTAGTTCACCCATATTGCCTAAAACCAGAATTTTTCTTTTCGAAAAACTTGCAAGATAATCTATAGCTGCTCTGACTGAAGCTGGATTAGCATTGTAACTGTCATCAATAACTAACCCGCCATTTTTTGTTGGATGGGAATTTAATCGCCCAGGGATCTCGGCCATATTTTCCAGGTATTTAACACGCTCATTTGCATCAAAACCAGCAGCAATTACTCCGGTGATGGCCAATAACGCATTGAGAACATTATGTTGTCCTGAGAGTGAAAGTCTCACCGCAATTTTTGCTTTAGTACTACAGTAATTAAAAGACGTGGTCTGTTGATGAGCCTGGATATCCTCTGCCCAGACATCAGCACCCTCACCTGCATTCAGAGCAACTCGGATAAGGTCTCGATCCGCTGCCGCAGATACTAAAACAGGGAGGCTTTTAATATCCGCATTAACTATAGCAATCCCTGACTCTGAAAGACCTGAGAATAATTCTGCTTTGGCATTAGCGATGCCATTAAGATCATTAAAACCTTCCAGGTGAGCTTCTGCCACCTGTGTAATAATACCAATATCCGGTACAGCAATATCACAGAGGGCTTTGATTTCACCTGCAGCATTAGCACCCATTTCAACAATGGCAACAACGTCTTCTGGTGATTCATTAAACAAAGTTAATGGTAATCCTATGGCATTATTAAAATTCCCTTTGGTGGCACAAATTTTTATATCTTCATGTAGCATGGAAAACAACATTTCTTTGACTGTGGTTTTCCCCACACTCCCGGTTATGGCAATAGTCTGACTTTTATTTTCATTTATATCTGCTTCAGACTGACAGAATTGGTGCCAATGAGCGGCTAATTTTCCGAGTGCAACAATGGTATCTTTTACTTCCAGGGAGTACACCCTTTGGTAAGGTGCTACCGAATCTTCTTTTGAAACTAATGAGGCTACGGCACCACGGGAAAAGGCCTGATCAATAAAATCATGCCCATCAAAATCTTTTCCAGTCAAAGCAACAAATAAATCACCTCTACGAGTTGAACGACTATCAGTACTGATACCGGTAATCAGCTGATCTTCACCCTGGAAAGGCTGAGAAAATATCTGAAAAATTTCTGAAAGCCACATGCGCATTATGCAGCCTCCTTTAATATTTCTTTTACCACATCTCTATCAGAAAACGGCAGAGTTTTACCCGCCACCAATTGATAATCTTCATGACCTTTTCCCGCAATTAAAATAGTATCACCAGTATCTGCACTGGCTATGGCTTCAGCAATAGCCTGATAACGATCACGAATAACGCGAGTATGGTCTTTATGTTTTATGCCAGTTAAAATATCCTTAATAATGCTATCACCGTCTTCAAAACGGGGGTTGTCGTCAGTGACAATAATCTCATCGGCTGTTTTTTCAGCAACTGCCGCCATAAGCGCTCGTTTCCCACTATCCCTGTCACCACCACAACCAAATACACACCATAATTTACCCTGACAATGAGTTCTTAATGCGGTTAGCGCTTTCAATAATGCATCCGGTGTATGCGCATAATCAACGACTACAACTGGCCTGTTTTTCTCGATAAAAACTTCCATACGACCTGGAACTGCAGCTATATTGTGAATTTCAGAAACAATGTTTTCCCAGGAAAAATTCAGACAACCCAAGATTGATACTACAGCCAGCACATTAGATAAATTAAACTGTCCTAGCAAAGGAATGTTAATCTCTGCTTCTCCCCAGGGAGTCTGTAGTAAAAACTGCTGCCCGGCTGGTAATATTTTTAACTGGCTTGCAATAACTTCTTCATAAGGATAAGACTGTTCTTTACTATTATTCATTCCATCGGCTCTATTTTTCTCAGCCATTACTTCTGTTTTATCTGCAATTGAATAAACAATTTTCCTTGCCTGTATCGAATTATCCTGAATCAACGTTCGTGCAAATTCATCATCTTTATTAAGCACTGCATATTTGGCTGCATAATCGGTAAATAAAGATCGCTTCACCTGAGCATAGGATTCCAGACTATGGTGATAATCCAGATGATCTCGACTCAGGTTGGTCAACACTACGACATCAAATTGCAAACCAGCTACCCGTCCCTGATGCAGAGCATGTGACGATACTTCCATGATAAGATGTCCGGCTTTTCTCTCAGCGACTTCTGCGAAGGTTCTGCGTATGGTGAGTACATCAGAAGTCGTGTTCATTGAGGTTTTTAATTTACCCGCAAGTCCATTGCCCAAAGTTCCCATCTGTCCGCATTGACCCGTTATTCGGCTGATAATGTCTGCTGTTAACTGACAGACCGATGTTTTACCATTGGTGCCTGTAACACCAACAAGTTTTAATTTTTTTGCTGGATAGTCATAAAAATAATCTGCTAATTTTGCTAATTGTAAAACGAGATCATCTACACAAATCCAGGGAATATCCAGCAAAGACAGAATGTTAGACTGTTGCTCCGTTAACCCTTTGGCTTCACAAATAACCGCACAGGCTCCAGCATCAGATGCCTGTTGAATATACTCTCTTCCATCAGCACTCGAACCTGGAATAGCAATAAAAATCTTACCTTTAATTTCATCTTGAGAATTTAATGACAGTCCAGAGCATTCAACAGCATTTTCCGGACTCTCGTTGATATTTCCGGAAGTATTCTTCACAGCATTTAATTGAGTGCACAGATCATTAAAGTCAGGGAACTTTTTCATTGCCTGACTCCTTTTTTTATTCTGTTGTGCGCAAATTGGGGCTTGCTGATTTTATCGGGCGGCACATCCAGCCAACGCAAACTTCTTTCTAATATTGCCGAAAAAACCGGAGCAGAAACGTCACCTCCATAATATTCATCACCTTTGGGGTTATCCACCATCACTACAACTGCGAGTCTGGGATTGGTTATGGGGGCGATACCAGCAAATATGGCAATATAATCATCACTGTATCCTCCAGATTTAGCTTTGAGAGATGTCCCGGTTTTACCAGCAACACGATAACCTGCCACCCTGGCTCTGGTTCCCGTACCACCATCTTCCAGCACATGTTCCATCATGCGTAATACACGATCAGTGACTGATTTGTTTGCAATTTTTTCTGCAGGTACAGGTTTGTCCTGTCGTAAAAAACTAATGGGTCTTAATTGGCCGCCAGAACCCAGCACAGAATAAGCCCTGGCCAATTGTAGTGCAGTAACGCTTACACCATAACCATAAGAAAGTGTCGCTTTGTCAATGTCAGACCAACGGACTTTATCTTTAAAAAGTCCACTATTTTCACCGGGAAAACCGGAGCCGGTATCCATGCCAAAACCCAGTTGATAAAATACATCCAGAAATTGCTCTGTCGGTAGAGCCAATGCCATTTTGGTCACACCAACATTGCTGGATTTTTTTATAATGTCGGATACAGAAAGCAAACCATAATTATGATCGCGACCAACCCAGTAACCGTTAACTTTCATTGGGCGAGTATCAATCAGGGTTCGGGCATTAAATTTTCCACTTTCCAGTGCAGCCATCGCCGTAAAAGGCTTAAAGGTTGAACCCGGCTCGAAGGTATCGGTTACTGCTCGATTTCTAAGTGCTTTTATATTGAGATTTTTTCTGTTATTCGGATTATAGGAAGGTTGATTTACCATCGCTAAAACTTCACCGGTTTTCACATCAAGTACAATCGCTGATGCCGCAGTAGCATGTACTCGTTCAAATTCTTTTTTAAGTTCAACATAAGCAATGGTCTGAATTCTGGCATCGATACTTAAGGCTATGTTTTTACCATTTTTCGGAGCTTTTAAAATTTCTCTGGCCTCAATTACATTTCCCAGCAAATCACGATGAACCAGAACCTGGCCGGCTTCACCCTGCAATATCTTGTCATACGCATTTTCTATACCTTCCAGACCTTTACCATCAATATTGGTAAAGCCCAGCACATGAGAAAAAACTTCACCGGCAGGATAAAAACGACGGGACTCAGCCAACAGATGTACTCCAGGTATTTTTAAGGCTTTAACTACCTGAGATTGCTGCTGATTGATATGCCTTTTTAAATAGACAAATCTTTTAGACGATTTTGACTTAATCCAACCAGTCAGTTTTTGAGGCTTTTCTTTCACCAGATGTGCTAACTGCTTCCATGCCGGGCTGGAAAAAATTTGTGTTTCATCTTCAGTTGAAGTTAACATTTGCACCGGGTCGATCCAGATTGAATTAGAGGGTATGCTGATAGCCAGTTCTTCGCCATGTCTATCAGTAATAGTTCCTCTTGAGGCATCCAGTCTACTTAGTCGCTTAATTCTGGCATCACCTTCACCTTTTAAAAAATCCGCATTCCAGATTTGAACATAGCCCGCTCTGACTAAAATGGCTGTTGGTAATAATGAAAGTATCACAACGAAAAATATAAATCGTCCACGCAGAAAAACAGGATTATTATTATCCTGTTTTTTACTGGCTCTCTGTTTTACCATTGTTTGAGCCAGGCGCTGTGTTTCATCGAAACCTTTCATTAACTACAACCTTTCATCTCATCTTTTAAGCTGATACTTATTCATTTTTGTTTAACTTTTTAATATTTACCTTTAATCATTTAAGAATGGTTTCCCTATCTGCAGTTACCGGTATCATTTTCAGTCGTTCTCTTGCCAGTTGTTCTATACGTGAATGTTCTGCTAACGACCGATGTTCCAGACGTAATTTTCGCCATTCAATTTCCAGTTTTTTCTGTTGACCGATCAATCGGGCAAGCTGAGCATTCAATTCACGGTTCTGCTGAGAGGCCCAGGTCACTCCAATTCCACTGATGGTTAAAAAAGTGACCAGTAGCACAAGCACCCAATGTGTACGGAACAGATCATACGCAATAAGTCGTATTAAACTTTGTGGTTTTTTCATGTTATTAACTCCCTCTTTATACCAACATCACTGCTTTAGTTAATCGTCTAACCTTCACTGTTAATTTATATCGCCCTTTTTTCAGCAATTCTGAGTACTGCGCTGCGTGCTCTCGGATTATTGCGGATCTCGTCTTCGGTTGCCTTGATACCTTTACTCAGACCTTTTAACGGCCCTGTTTGTGTTTCAGTTATCGGGATTTCCCGAGGAATTTTCTGTCCACGGGTTTGATCGCGAATAAATCTTTTCACTATTCGGTCTTCCAGCGAATGAAAACTGATTACTGATAATCGTCCTTTAGCTGACAGCACCTCTATCGACGACTCCAATACCTGTTCAATTTCATCCAGTTCATTGTTTATTTCAATGCGAATAGCCTGAAAACTTCGTGTTGCAGGATGCTTGTTTTTATCTTTTTTTGGCACAGCCGCTTCAATAATATTGGCTAACTGGTGCGTCGTTTCTATCGCCTGACTTGCTCTTTCGCTAACAATCGCTTTAGCGATACGCCGGCTAAACCGCTCTTCACCATATTTCCACAATACCTGTGCAATATCTTTTTCATCAGTTTCTGCAATCCATTGACCGGCACTGATACCGCTCGAAGTGTTCATACGCATATCCAGAGGGCCATCTCTTAAAAAACTGAAGCCTCTTTCGGCAATATCCAGCTGTGGCGATGAAACCCCTAAATCCAGTAAAATACCATCCACTTTTCCAAGCTTATCCCTAGCTGCCATAATCTTGCCTAAATTTGCAAATGAATCGTGAATGATTTCAAAACGATTATCACTGGCAAATTCCTCTTTGCCAAAGGCAACCGCTTCAGGGTCACGATCAATAGCAATGAGCTGACCATTTTTATCCAGTTGCTGCAAGATGGCACGGGAATGGCCTCCGCGCCCAAAAGTTGCATCAACATAAAAACCGCCGGCTTTAATAGCCAGCGCATCCACCGCCTGTTTTAGTAAAACCGATTGGTGAGCTGCTAAGGTATTCATTACTAAAAGGACAAATCAGGTAATTGTTCAGAATCCAGAGACTGATCCGTCACCAGTGCCAGATCATCCTCAATTTGTGAATTCCATTGAGCTTCATCCCAGATCTGAAAAGAACGACCATTACCCACCAGAAATAGATGTTTTTCCAAACCCACAAGCTGTCTTAACGAGGGAGGTACAAGAAAGCGACTATTTTTATCAAGCTCAATATCAGTAGCATGGCCCAGCAAGATATGCTTAATAGCACGATGCTGTCGATTGGTACTTGATAAACCTGCTAATTTGGTTTCCAGAGATTCCCATTCAGGAATTGGGAACAACAGTAAGCAGGGGTCGAATAAATCTTTGGTGACAACCATAGAACCGGCGCATTCCACGACAAGTTGCTCACGATACCTGGCAGGCATAGCGATACGACCTTTCGCATCCAGATTAATTGCATTTGCGCCTCGAAACACTCTTTACAGCCTCCCCAGCCTGTTTCATTATCATTACTACCGTTTGGTATCAATGAATGGATAGTGATCCATTTTATGTCACTTTGATCCACTATATGACACTATAGGTAGTCAAGCCACCTACTGTCAAGGCTTTCAGTGATAATTTTGGGGGAATTCTTCCTTATAACACAACGACTTAGCTAAATATTCTGAGAATATTTGAAATTGAAAATAACTATTAAAATTAAATCACAGTGTTACAGAATAAAGTTAAAGTAAAGTCTTAGAAGTTAATGAAAAAAGGTGAATTTGGTCACAAAAACGGGATTTTTAAGTCAGTTAAATAATATAGAATTAAAGCACTCATTATACAACGAGTGCTTTAATGGATGAAAATGTTAATTTACGCACTACGCCTTGTAGTTTGACTATGAAATGAAGACTTACCAGCTTATGGTATCATTCTTGTTGTTCAGAAGAAGATATTTTAAAGCTAATGCCTAATGGAATGGCCACAAAATAAAACTGATTTTAGAGATGCAGGCAGTGAACATATAAGCCATTTAATTCCTCTATTTCTTGATTTTTAAAAATATTATTTGACACCTCAAGGTTACATATTGTAACCTTTACTTCTATTGTAGACAATTAAAGGTTTCAAATATGAATAAAGCTAATAAACTAAGCCCAATCGAAGCAATTGAAAGAAATAGGCGTATTAATCTAATTGGATTTATTATCGCTTTTAGTAGCTGGCAATTGGGACAAATTGTAACTCTTAATTTCTCAGATTCTATCGATCCTGAACTTCTCTTCATTTTTCAACTATTAATGGTAGTAGGTAGTCTCGGCTGGATTGGCTTTAGCTACTTCCTCTATCGGACTATTCGCTTAATAAAACAACACCCCGAACTGAGCTCACAACTCAACGATGAAAGAAGTTCTCTTATTCGGATAAGAGCGATGGCCTATGGTTTTATTTATACCCTTGGTGCTGCCTCGTTATTTTTTGGTGGCTCGTTCTTAATTGATGCTTTTAGCGCCAATTTTCATTTTTCTGGTAGCTTCGTAGCTCAATCAATAATGTTGATAGGGATTGAGTCTGCCTGGATTTCGTTTCTAATAATGGACAGCAAAGAATGAGTAAAGTACTTGGTAATAACTTAAAGGTTTGGCGAGCTAAACTGGAAATTACACAGTCTGAACTCGCGCAAAAGGCGGGTGTGTCTCGAAAAACAATCAGCACATTAGAGCGAGGGGTTTATACTCCTTCAGTCGCATTGGCATTAACGCTTGCCGCCATTTTTGACGCTCAGGTTGAGGAAGTATTCTATCTTAAAAAGATAAAAGGAAGCTAAGATAATAAGATAAAAGGGACTCACAGTTTACCGCGCTCTTCCCCATAAGCCAGGTCAACCTCATTAACATCCCAAGCAATGCTATTAACTGGTTAAAGCCACAAAAAATGGAGTTGGCCATAAGCCGGATTCTGTCTGGAACAGTCATTCATCTAGGCATTACGTCACCATAATACTCGAGCGACCTACCCGGATCCATCGCGGGCCACGACTCAGGATCCCTATTTGGTCTTGCTTCAGGTGGGGTTTACCCTGCCACTGATGTTACCATCAGCGCGGTGCGCTCTTACCGCACCATTTCACCCTTACCTCACCAATTACCGAAATAAATGACGAGGCGGTATATTTTCTGCGGCACTTTCCATAGACTCACGTCTCCCAGGCGTTACCTGGCACCCTGCCCTTTGAAGTCCGGACTTTCCTCTCCCCATTAACTGGGCAGCGACTGCTCGGCCAACTCCGAGCGCAAGAATAGAGAATAGTGCTTGAACTTGCAAGCCTTAATGCCTTAACACCTGCTTTTATACCCATAATCATTGAAGATGCGGTATTTCAAGTGTCATCAGGCCAAAGAGATGCCTTTTGCAATTCCTGTACTAACCATTGCTATTATCTTACTAATTCAATCCTGGCTCTTTTGATATCATTGATTACTCAGGATTACTACGATAATCCCAGACGTACTATAAAATTTGTAAGGAGTTATCCATGAAAAAATTTAAAATCAAAGTTGTATTTTTCACTATGCTGTTGACTATAGGTTCAGCGCCACTGGTTTATGCCGATTTCTGGGATGACCTCGGCGATGTATTCACTGGAGGTGGTGGCGGCGGCAGTGGTGGTAGTGGCGGCTCACTATCTGATCCATTTACAGATGTCTTAGATAAAATAACCGGGCTTGGTAATGATATCACAGGACTTGGTGATGATATTGCTGGCTTAAGTACCGATATCGGTAAGCAAATTACTGACCAATACACTGATATTACCGGCTTTTTTGAAGATGAATACAATAATCTGGTTGATATTATCGGTGGTATTGACCCCTCTGAGGCAGCCAGCGCCATTGTAGCTACCATGCAGGATGAAAGTTTGTGTAAAACACTGCCCAGTCAAATAGATGGTGTGGTATCAAATGTCATTTCACAATTGGGTATACCTGAAGAATTTGCCAGCAAATTACAAATCGTGCAATTTAGCGATCTGGTCAGGCCCATTGACCCTGCAACGGCAACTGATGAAGATATTTACCTGTATAACGTTCAGACCATGAGACCGTTGAATGCACTACGTGGTATGTCACAGTCTTATATTAAAATTCCATTTGTAGTAGCCAGTGAAATTGCCCAATCCTGTGTTGATGCAGCCCAGTTCAGATTATCTCAACGTTCTTCTGATGAGGAGCTGACAGCAAAAATCCATAATGTGCTGGGTTCAAAAGATTTGAATAATATTAAATTTCAATTACCCAATGCAAATAATGGCTACCTTGAAGATGTCGAAAAAGTGTTAGCTGATACCTTTGCGACCTACAGCGAATTAGGTATGAAGATTCCCCATTCCGCCAGCAGACAATTTGAACATGGGCAGTATTATTTCTCCCAGGGTCAATATATGAAAGCCTTTAGAAGTTATAAAAAGTCCTACCAGAGACTGGCTAAGGGCGATCACGAACACCATAGAGATCGTGACAGGGATTAGAAACTATTTTGTGTAGCACCACTATCCGGCGGTCAGATTTTTTATTTTGGCTGCTGGATACCTATATTATAAAACAGCTTTTTACGTTTTCCGGTGAGATCAGCTGCCAGCTGGGCGGCCTGTTTCACCGATAAATCCTGCATCAGTCTCAGCATCAGCGGTTCATCATCTGGTAGATCCCTTGTTCTCTCTGTTTCTGCCGCACCTTCAACCAAAATCACAAACTCACCTTTTTGTCTTTCAACGGCGGTTTCCAGCCAGGTGATTATCTCTTTAAAAGTACCGTGGATAATCGATTCATGGCTTTTGGTCAGCTCTTTTGCCAAAGTCGCCTTTCTTTGTTCACCAAAACAGGCCAACATGGATATCAGGCAATTTATGATGCGATGGGTAGATTCATAAAAAATCAGAGTTCTTGATTCGGTTTGTAGTAAATGCAGTTTTACCTCGCGTGCTGTTGATTTGGCCGGCAGAAAACCTTCAAAGCTAAATCGATCAGATGGCAGCCCGGCAACACTTAATGCACTAATCGCCGCACAGGCTCCTGGAACAGGTTCTACTTTGATACCTTGCTCTAATGCCTGTTTGACCAAAATATATCCCGGATCACTGATTAAGGGCGTCCCCGCATCTGAAACCAGAGCAATACTGGTGCCAAGTTTGCATCGATCGAGCAGGGATTGAGCCTTCTGGCGCTCATTATGATCATGATAAGCAACAATCCTGGTATTGATACCTAGATGATTCAACAGTTTTTTACTGTGCCTGGAATCTTCTGCGGCAATCAAATCACAGTTATTTAATACTTCTATTGCTCTTAAGGTGATGTCATCCAGATTCCCTATGGGGGTCGCAACCACATAGAGAACACCGGCATTGTGACTTATTTCAACTAAAGATGTTTTTTTATCTGGCATATGAATCCAATTGGTTGGAAAATACTGGGGCATACTTTATCATGGTCACAGTACAAATTACGATCTTCGTGATACTATGAACAATAAGATGACTATAGCCTTCAAAATATCAACTCTGGGATTACTGGCTCTGTTAGTCGGTTGCCCCGGTAAACCGGTGCATGACGATAAACAGCTCATCCAGCCCGTTTCAGTGGAAGATTCCCGTTCGGGTCATGACTGGATAAATCTCGCAAACCAGAGTAGTGGTACTCTACGAGCAGAATATCTTCTCAACAGCGTAGCCGCATTTATCAGAAACAACGATTTTGTCTTCACCGATAAACCCATGGCGAGTGTTTTTACTCTGCCACTAACAGACACCCAAATAAAGCGTTGGAAATTATATCAGGGGATTCTGTTAACACATGAGGAAAAATTTGAACAGGCATTAAAATTATTTGCAGAAATCACTCCAGACAACAATGAGCAAGTTTTCAAAGCAAGTGACCAACAGCTATTATTACTCTGGTATTCGAATGCCTATCGACTGTCCGGTAATTTTATTGAAGCGGCTAAAAAACGTATTGCTCTTTCTAAATTACTCATTATTAAGCAACAGCAACAGAAAAATATTGATGCCATCTGGCATATCCTCAATATTCCAACAGCTGAATATCTCTCGCTGTTTAATCAGTCCACTCTTTCCGATAGGGTACTTGTTGGATGGATTGAACTGGCATTAATCAATAAAAGATATGCCGGTCAACCACGGGAGTTAATGCAGGCGATTGAAGTCTGGAAATCTCGATTTTCTGCTCACCCGGCGCAACAGATGATGCCAACTGACTTATCTTCAATTTCCAAAGCCCAACTCATTCATCCCGTAAAGATAGCTGTGTTTCTGCCCCAAACAGGCAAGCTGGCAGCCAGTGGCAAATACATCAGAAAAGGAATAGAGGCGGCATTTTATAAACTCTCTGAAAAGAGCGATAACACCATACAATCCCAACCTGAGCTGAAATTTTATAACTCGAATGTAGAGGATATCCAATCCCTGTACCTTCAGGCAAAAAATGATGGTATGGAATTTATAGTAGGTCCTTTGAGAAAATCTGCCATTACATCGTTAATTGAAAATGCAAATATCGATATTCCAGTTCTTGCATTAAATATGCTAAACAAACCGGATAATTCAGAAATACCAATTTATCAATTTGGTCTTCCCGTTGAAAACGAAGCCCGCCAGGTTGCAGAAAAATTCTGGAGCAAAAAACTCAACCAGGCAGCCGTACTTGTTCCTGATACAACACTTGGCGACAGGGCTTTAAAAGCATTTAAGGAACAACTTCAACGACTTGATGGCAAAGTTACCATTGCTCGCCACTATGTTTCTGGACAGGATTACAGCAAAGTAGTCAGAGCTTTATTAGCCATTGATGATTCAAAAAAACGATATCAGGAACTAAAAAAATTATTAGGTACTTCGATTGAATTTGAAGAAAGAAGACGTCAGGATATAAAGGGGATCTTTCTATTTTCCAATGCTGAAGACGGGCGACGTTTAAAACCATTAATTGATTATTACTATGCCCAGGATTTACCGGTATTTTCTACCTCCAGAATTTATCATGGCGCCTCGCCAGGCAGGAGAGATCGCGATTTAAATAAAGTGTATTTTATTGATATTCCATGGTTAGTATCACAAAACAAAACTCCATCTAAAAGTAGTACCCCGCAACAAAACATCTACTCAAAAACGGCTATTGACAAGGAGAAATTAAAGAAAATTTGGCCTAAAACAGTTACCGGTAAAAATGCCCGTTTATTTGCTTTTGGATTTGATGCCTTTAACCTGATTGAGCAACTTTCTGTCTTGGAGGCCTTTACACATCAATATTTGAAAGGAAAAACCGGCCGATTGTATTTAAATTCACAAAAAAAGATTGCACGTGATTTGCCCTGGGTTCAATTTAACAAGGAGAAAATTCGATGGATTGGTTATTTAGATGATCAAAATAAAGAAGAAACAGACAGAAAAAAATAATTTGTTTTCACTTTTCAAACAGAAAAATAATAGCCGATCATTACTCGGAGACAATGCCGAGAATTTAGCGGAAGATTTCCTGGTGCGAAAAAAGTTTAAACTGATTCAGGCTAATTTCAGAACTAAAATGGGTGAAATTGATCGCATCATGCTTGATAGCAGAACACTGGTATTTGTCGAAGTAAGGTATAGAAAAAATAGCCAGGTCAGTCCAATAGAATCAGTTGATATTTTCAAACAGAGAAAGTTAATTAAAACTGCAAAGCTGTTTTTGTTAAAATACCCACAATATGAGCATTATCCCTGTCGTTTTGATGTTGTGGGTTTAAAAGATTTAAACTTTTCGTCCATAATATGGGTCAAAGACGCATTCCAGTTAGAGGAGTAAAAACCGATGAGTTCGGTTGAACTTGTAAAAAATGTCTTCAACGAAAGCATTCAAACGAAAATTGATTCAGCAGATGCTTTGCCTGAATTGGTAGCCAGGGCCAGTGAACTCATTACACGGGCATTAGTCTCCAATAATAAAATTTTACTTTGTGGTACAGGTATTGAGGCAACTCTGGCTCAGGCCTTCACAACCCTGTTGCTGCATCAGGTACAAAAGGAAAGACCCGGTCTGCCAGCTATCTGCCTTTCTGATAATGTCTCTCTGATCACCGCTATTAATGATGACAATAATCTCAATGAAGTCTTTTCAAAACAGGTAAGAGCACTGGGTAATGCGGGGGATATTCTGATCAGCATTACCAAAGATGGCAACTGTTTTCCCTGCGTACAGGCAATCAGGGCCGCACTAAGCAAAGATATGTTAATCGTTGCATTAAGTGGAGATGATGGCGGACAAATCGCAGGCCTTACCGGTGCTGACGATGTTGAGATTCTTATCCCTTCCACGAACACGCTAAGAGTAAACGAAGTGCAATTAATGATTATTAATTGTATTGCCACAGTAGTAGATAGCAACTTATTCGGTGAACATTAATGAAACAACCATTTCAGTCCTTAATTATTCTAGTAATAGTATTACTTATACAAAGTTGTGCCGCAATCATTGTTGGCGGTGTAGCCAGTACTGCTGTTGTAACCACGGACCGACGTACTACGGGTGTTTTTATTGAAGATGAAAATATTGAAATTAAAACCAATGCTCGCCTGTCTGAAAATAAAGATCTGGAAGATAAAAGCCATATTAATGTGATCAGTTATAATGGCGTGGTATTGTTAGTTGGCCAAACTCCCACTATAGAATTAAAAAGAATCGCTGGAGAAATAGCAAGAAATGTCCCCAGCGTAAAACGCGTTCACAATGAACTTAGAATAGCCGCACCTAATAATTTAATCACCCGTTCGAGCGATAGCTATATCACCTCAAAAATTAAAACCAAAATGACCTTTGAGAAAAATTTTGATTCAACCGCATTTAAAGTGGTTACTGAAAATGGTGAAGTGTTCCTGATGGGATTAGTCACGAAAGACGAAGCAGAGACAGCAATAGCCATTGCCAAAAATGTTGATGGCGTACAAAAAGTCATCGATGTTATGGAATATATTCCCACAGTTTAGATTCAGCTTCAGCTTGATGTAGCCGGCCAATCGCGAATGAATTCGCTCCCAGCAGCCCGTCCGAGCTATTTAATCACTTTAAGGCTGGCTTTAGACTTTGGTCTGGAGCTACCTTTTTTCGATGAAACCCGTTCGCCTTCAACCGTTTTGAAAGTTTTTTTACTCACCCTCTGTTTCTCAACTTCATTTCCAGCGGTATTATCAATCTGCAGCTCATGATCGATTTCAGTCTCAAAATCTTCATCCGGAAAAGCCATACCCTGTCCATTTTCACGTGCAAAAATTGCAAGCACGGCACTTACCGGAATGCTCACCAGAAAGGAGCGTCCGGAAAAACGGGTGTTGAAAGTAATAAGATGATTATCCAGCGATAACCCGGAAATAGCCTGGGGTGAAATGTTCAATATAATTTGATTATCTTTAATCAGGTGTTGAGGTACTTTCACTTTACCGGAACTTGTATCCACAAGTAGCTGTGCTGTTAACTGATTGTCTGTTAACCACTCATAAATCGCCCGGATAAGGTACGGGCGATTTGAAGTCATACTTATCTGAGACTCGCTCATTAGTCCTGCATCTCGTTTTCCAGTTCTGACAGGCTCCCCTGAAAAGATTCTCTTTCAAACAGGCGATCCATATACTGCTGGATTTCTTTAGCACCCTTACCAGACAGTGTAATTCCCAGTACTTTTAATCGCCATAATAAAGGTGCCAGATAGCAATCAACTAACGTTATTTCCTCACTGAGAAAATAAGGGTTATCACCAAAAACTGGAGCTACCGTTAGCAGGGATTCTTTCAACTCGGATCGAGCTTTCTCCCGTTCTTTTTCCTGTTTTGAATTTAAAATTTGTTCAACCAGTGAGAACCAGTCTCTTTCAAACCGGTGCATCATAAGGCGAGAGCGCGCACGAGCCACCGGATAAACCGGCATTAAGGGTGGATGAGGAAATCTTTCGTCAAGATATTCCATAATGATCCCGGGTTCAAACAATACCAGTTCACGATCAACCAGCGTTGGTACGTTGTTATAAGGATTAAGATCAATTAATTCAGGAGGTGTATTATCACCATCTACATTGATAACTTCATAAGTCACACCCTTCTCAGCCAATACAATGCGTATCTGGTGACAGCGCAAATCCGTTGAATTTGAATAGAGTGTCATAATCGAACGTTTGGCAACTACGGCCATAATACTTCTCCAGTTTTTATAGACAAAAATGCCGGAATTGATTTTTTTCAACCCCGGCGCTTATCTTAATTGATGCTAGTGGACGTCTTTCCAGTATTCTTTTTTCAACAGATAAGTAACAATAAATAACAGGATCAGGAAAAGAATAACCCATACACCCATGGCGATACGTTTAGCTTTAACAGGCTCTGAAACATAGGAAAGGAAATTCACCAGATCCAGCATGGCGTTATCAAACTCTTCAGGAGACATTTCACCCTTGTGCACCAGTTGAAAATATTTCCCTTCATGTTTTAAATTAGCAATGGCTTCAACTGCCTTATGGGATGCTTCCTCTGCTTCTGCTTTTTCACGTTTCAGTTTGGCAGTATCAGCCCCTTCTTTGTCAAGCCTGGCGAAAATTGCATTAATCTTACTATGAGATTCATGAATAATCGACTCCTGGAATACAGCCTCATCCGACTTACGTTGAAGCCCTTGGAGAGATTCCAGAACATGCGGCATAGCAACCATGTCAAAGGCTGTATTGTTAACACCGAACGGTCGGGTATCATCCTGATAAAATCCCCGCAAATAAGCATAAATATAATCCACTCCCTTTGCCCGGGTAATTAAGGATAAATCGGGAGGAGTAGTACCAAAAAATTTGGCCGCATCTTCAGCTGGCATATTTATGCTCATGGTCTCACCAATTTTATTCGCTGTGAACATCAGGTTTTTTGTCACAATTTCAGGCGGAATATGTAAATCAGTTGCCAGTCTTTCATATCTTTGATATTTCAATGAATGACATCCAAGACAGTAATTAACAAATAACTTTGCTCCGTTTTGCAACGAGCCATAATTATTCATATCAATTTTTGCTTTTTCGAAATGTTCACCACTATTGGCTGAAACCCCATTGCTGAAAGTTAGACTACTAACAGCAAAACTTAACAGTACGATTGTTTTAATTAAAGTTTTCATTAGTGTGTCACCCTCTCTGGTACGGGCTTGGTTTTTCCCAGTTTGCTCCAAAAAGGCATCAACAGGAAAAACAGGAAGTAAATAGTAGCAAATATTCTGCTCAGCATGGTTAATGTGGGTGTAGGTTTCTGTGTTCCCAGATAACCCAGACCAAAAAATGCAATCAGAAAAACAGCCAGGATGGTTTTATAAATCCAGTCTTTATATCGTATGGATTTCACCGGTGAGCGATCAAGCCAGGGTAATAAAAACAGTACCACTATGGCACCACCCATACCTATCACACCAAAGAGCTGGTCAGGAATAGCCCTTAATATGGAATAAAAAGGTGTGAAGTACCAAACTGGGGCAATGTGTTCTGGCGTTTTTAATGGATTAGCAGGAAGGAAATTTGGTGGCTCAAGAAAATAGCCGCCCATTTCAGGAGCAAAGAAGATAATCGCGGTAAAAATAATCAGGAAACCAACGATCCCATTGATATCCTTAACGGTGAAATAGGGATGGAAAGGAATACCATCTTTAGGAATACCATTTTCATCTTTTACTTTTTTGATTTCAATACCATCAGGATTCATTGAACCCACCTGATGTAACGCAACAATATGCAGGAACACCATAATGATTAATGCCAGAGGGACAGCTACTACATGCAAAGCAAAGAAGCGAGTTAAGGTCACTCCAGAGATAACATAATCTCCACGGATCCAGACGCCAAGGGATTCACTAATCGCACCAAACAGGTTAATAATTACCTGAGCCCCCCAGTAGGACATCTGGCCCCAGGGTAATAAATACCCCATAAATGCTTCAGCCATCAGTAATACAAAAATAATCATGCCGAAAATCCACACCAGCTCACGAGGTTTACGGTATGAGCCGTACATTAACCCTCTGAACATATGCAGATATACCACAATAAAAAATGCCGAAGCACCGGTGGAATGCATATAGCGAAGTAACCAGCCCCAATCCACATCACGCATGATATATTCGACAGAATCAAAAGCACCCGCTGAGGTGGGATCAAAGTTCATGGTTAACCAGATACCGGTTAAAATTTGATTTACCAGCACAAATAGAGATAAAACCCCCATCAGATACCAGAGATTAAAGTTTTTAGGGGTATAGTATTTGCCAATATGTTTATTCCAGGTTGCAGTTAATGGAAATCTGGCATCAATCCATTCCATGACCTGGTTTTTATTTTCTTCAGAAGACATCAGGCTTCTCCTTTATCTTCACCGACACGTACTAAAGTGTCTTTAACATAAAAATGGGGTGGTATAACTAGATTTTTCTGAGCAGGAACACCATTGTAAACCCGGCCAGCATTATCAAATTTACTACCGTGACAAGGACAAAAATAGCCACCTGGCAATCCGGGCGTTAAGCTTCCAGATTCTGGTTTATAAGAAGGAACACAACCCAGGTGTGTACAAATTCCAATCATAATCATATATTCGGGCTTAATAGAGCGGAATTCATTATGCGTATATGAAGGTTGCTGGGAGAGCAGTTCAGAATCAGGATCTTTCAGAGCCCCGGAGGTAGTCATGGTTTTCAACCCGTCCAGTTGTTCTTTGGTTCGCCTCAGGAAAAAAATTGGTTGCCCACGCCAATTGGCTCGAATCATCATCCCAGGATCAATTTTACTAATATCAACCTCAATTGGCGCACCTGCCGCTTTGGTTCGTGCGCTTGGTTGCCACGATCCTATAAAGGGTACTGCCACGTAACCAGCACCAATAGCACCTAGCACCACCGTTGCACCTGTAAGCATACGTCGGCGTCCTAAATCTACCCCATCATTAGCCATAAAATATCCCCCGTGGGTTTTAAAAATCAGTTAATGTTTCGGTATTAACTGAGTAATTACAGTTGAAAAGATTGTCTGGATAAGAACCTGCTAAAGAAGAAATGCTCGGCTGAGAGCAAGCCAAATTGTCTGGCCACACATTCAGTTGATTCTTTTTTCTGTTACGAGTTGTTAGCCACACCCTCTTCTACTTCCTAGAATGGCGTAATGATATAGAAGATCAGAGTTTTTGACAAGTAGAATTCTGTTTTCTCTTTCCAGAACAAAGACTTAGATTGATTTAAATCAATGTTAGTGCTGACAGATATTTTAAACATATTAATATGAATGAAATGAATCACTTAACTGACATGATAGCGTTAACTTTAACCAGAAAACTGTTTTTCTGGCACAAAAAAACCGACATTGCAGTCGGCTTTTTGTATACTCGCAGGTAAAAAATTAACGTTTTGAAAATTGAGGACGCTTTCTTGCTTTATGCAGTCCCACTTTCTTACGTTCAACCACACGTGCATCTCGGGTGACGTAACCGGCACTACGCAGGTCAGGTCTCAGAGTTTCATCATAGGACATTAGTGCACGGGTGATACCTAAACGTATCGCGCCCGCCTGTCCGGTGATTCCACCACCCTTCACGGTAATTTTTAAATCCAGGGAATCAATTAAATTGGTAAGTTCAAGCGGTTGACGTACAACCATACGAGCTGTCTCTCGACCAAAATATTCTTCAAGTGTACTTCCATTAACCGTTAAAGCACCTTTACCACGAGAAACAAATACGCGAGCGGTAGAGCTTTTACGACGTCCAGTACCATAATATTGTTCAGCCATAATAACCTTATATCTCCAAAGGCAAGGGCTGCTGTGCAGCATGTTGATGCTCAGGGCCAGCATAAACTTTCAGCTTTCGATACATTGCCCGACCCAATGGGTTTTTAGGCAACATACCTTTGACGGCAAGTTCAATAATACGCTCTGGAGCACGTTGTTGTAATTTATCAAAGCTGATTTCTTTCAAACCACCGATATAACCGGTATAGCTACGATAAATCTTATCTGTTGTTTTTTTACCCGTCACTACAACTTTTTCGGCGTTGATAACCACAATGTAATCACCGGTATCCACGTGAGGGGTATATTCTGGTTTATGTTTGCCACGTAAACGTAAGGCAATTTCAGTCGCCATGCGACCTAACGTTTTACCAGCCGCATCCACGACAAACCAGTCACGCGTGACTTCTGCTGGCTTAGCACTAAAGGTTTTCATGTGTTTACTCCACATTTGACACACCCTGAAGACAGGAAAGTGCCACAACCGCAATTCAAATAAAGGCGCGAATTCTACATGATATCTGACATACAGGCAAGAAAATTTCTATAGAAAGTGTTGAAATATTCACATTTTCAAAAAAATGAAAATATCCTTTGCCAAAGAGCTGATTTTACGATAAAAAGCACAGCTCAAATTATGAGAGTATGTATTCCGGAAAGTTCCTGATTACCGATGCTCCGTTTGTTTGTATCTATTCAGTTGAATAGATATTTTAACCAGTAACTTTTCAGATTATCCCTGAATCGTTACTTATGTTTTTCATCTTGAAGGAAGATATCAATGGCTACAAAAAATGCTGCCCCAAAACGTAAGACTACAGCAATCAAAGATCGATTCACCAAAACTCAAATTATGAGTGAACTCGCTGAAAATACCGGCCTGACAAAAAAAGAAGTTGCCAGTGTTCTAGAAGAGCTTGAAGTCATTATTGATCGCCATATTAAAAAGCGTGCGGTAGGCGAATTTACCTTACCGGGTTTACTAAAAATTACTACCGTTCGCAAAAAAGCGGTTAAAGCACGTAAGGGGATTAATCCTTTCACCGGCGAAGAAACCATGTTTAAAGCAAAACCTGCGCGCACCATGGTAAAAATCAGACCATTGAAAAAGCTAAAGGATATGGTCGAATAACGGATTGAATAAATGCTTCCATTTAAAAAGCCGTTTCAGTTTTGCTGAAACGGCTTTTTTATTAACGGTTGACCCGAAAGTCAATCACCGTATGGTCTGGCTTGCTTTCATGCTAACGATTTGTTCACCACTGGCGGTCGTTTTCAAGGTGCCATTGGCTTTTAAATAGTCTCTGGGGTTAACACCACCCACATTAACCGGTATAGCAAAAACAGAGGTACGACGATTTTCTGCAAAGCCCGTTTGCGCATTCACATAGATATAATAAAAACCTTTTTTCTCGGCTGTAAAGGTTAACAATTGTCGATTGCCCTGGCTGATAGCATCCGCAGTTTTTTGCAAACTCCGGGTTTTAGTTAAAAAGTGTAACTCTTTTGCCATCTTAATTTCCGAGCGTAAATCCTTATTGCGATTATTTGTCAACGACAATTCCACTACAAAACGCTCACCGGGGTTAATCTTCTGAGGCACCTGGTAAGTGAGGCATACGCCTGCACCTGGTTTTCCCTGAATGGTCCGGGGAATACCATTAATGGAGGTTTTAACCGTACCACAATTAGCAGAAACCTGGCCTGATTTTGCCTGTACCTGACCCATACCAAGAGCGATGAGTACAAGGGTTAAATATAATTTTACATATTTCATTGTTGAATCCTCAATTTATTCTACAGGCTTTATTGTTGGGTAATACTGACATCAATACAGCTTCGGGAGGTGGTGGCTTCAGTGACCACTTTATCGTCATTTATGGTAATGACATGAGTACCTACTGCTAATGAATGTGTCCCCGTTTCAGTACCATCAGCAGCAGATAATCCGGCTCCCAGGATACCATTTTCAAAAAGGTAGTAATCCGGATCTGTGCCTGTTGCAGAGGTTAACTGCACCTGATAGTTGCCCGCTGTTGCCACTTCAAAACGTAAAAACTGATAGGCCCCCAACTTATTAGAGCCCCCGGTAGAGCTTTTAAATTGAGGGTTACTGCACACATTAACAGATACACCGTCCGTATTAATGCTGCCATAAACTGGCAAAACGTCCTGTACAGTTGCTGGACTCGGTAAACTGGATTCATTGGTTTCACCAGTTCCCCATTCATCGCTACCATTCACATCCTGAGCGGCTACCAACGTATCAATCGCAGCTGCATCACCAGGATTTTCGTCCTTTAATGCTTTAATAAAACTAAAGATACTGGTTAAAGCTGGAGTATTTTTCTCTTTATCAATTAATACGTTATAAATTGGCGCAAAACCCATAGCAATATTATCGGCACCGTCAGCATTGGTATCATAAAGATCGTATAAAATCGATTGAATAGAACCTTCTGAAAACCAGCCAGCATTAGAATTGGTGTTCAAATCCACATTGATCTGAAAATCAGAGCCCTGACCTGTACCATTGGAATCTCGGTAGACCGGATCGTCGGTTGCCATACCAGACCAGGCATTACCCCAACCTTCACCAAAAGCTACTCGCATATCCAGGCTATCACCCCCGCCATGACCACCACCAATAGAATCCGACCGAGAGAAATTATCTTCAAAATAATGACCCCATTCATGAATCATCACGTGGTCATCGTATTCGTCCGTATCCGAATTGGCATCACCCAAAATGTAGAGTTCATTTTGTGTATAATGGGAAGTCGTTATATTTCCAGTAGATTTATCATCATTAGGATCGACTACCGCTTTATTATTCACACTCCAGTTTATTTTCAGAGCAGTGAAATTATGATTAGCATTACCTTCCAGAACTTTTTGCATGGCAAGGTAGGCGCTGTGTAACATGGCAAAAGGTGCAGCAACACGGGTGTTACCATAGCTTGTTCCTGTCCAGCCTGAGTCAGCATTCAGATCAAGCACGGTATCTGTAACTCCGGAATCAAAACTGTTGCCATCCATTGCATAAATGGCTTTACTATTGGTGTTATCAACCACTTCTACATCACGTGAAGGCGTGCCGGTTTTTTTCATCTCTGCTTTAACACGGATAAATAGCTGAATATTAGGATCGACAGTTAATGAGTACTTACCCAGTGTGTCGGTGGTAGTGGACGCAACCACTACAGAATTTGAGATCGCCTCAACGGTTGCCCAGCTAACCGCCGTTTGAATAATATTGTTATAATCCAGTCCCTGATTTGTTGCGCCAAATGGCACCCGATCAAAGGTCACTGTGCCGGTAATTTTTACCTGAGTCGGTGCAGGCGTTACGGTAATATCAACCAGATCACTGTGGGTTGCCCCTTCATTATCGGTTACTGTCAACTGAAAAGTTAAGACTTCATTAGCCACTACCGTTGGCGCATCAAATCCCGGCGTAGCGGTATCAGCAGCGGTTAACGTTACTGTTGTGCCAACCATTTGCGACCACGCATAGCTAGCAATTGAACCATCGGGATCAGTAGAACCGATGCCATCAAGATTTACTTTAGACCCACCGACCACACTTTGATCAGCTCCAGCATTAGCCACGGGTGCAGTGTTTAGACCTGCCACAGGATTAATGGTAACCGTGACATTATCTGTATTAGTTGCGCCGCGATCATCAGTGACTGTTAAGCTGAAAACCAGATTCTCAGCCACACTTAAAGAAGGTGATGTAAATGCTGCATTAGCTGAAGTTGGTGTGGAAATTGTTACTGTTGACCCGGAAACCTGAGCCCAGGCAAAACTGGCAATGCTGCCATCGTCGGTTCCAGCACCAGTTAGAGCCACCTGAGATTGCTCATCTGCTGTAAAATCAGCTCCGGCATTTGCTACTGGGGCCGCGTTGGTAGTATTAATGGTAACTGAAATATCATCACTGGATGATGCTCCTTTATCATCTCGAACAGTTAACCGAAATACCAGAACTTCACTACCTACAGCAATAGATGGTGCCGTAAAAGTGGCAGTAATTGAGGTGGCAGAATTAATCGTCACTGAAGTACCTGAAACCTGCGACCAGGTGGTCGATGCAACCGTACCATCGCTATCACTGGCGGTGCCTGTTAAAGTAACATCAGTCTGTTCATCAACAGACTGATCCGCACCCGCATTGGCTGTTGGTGAAACATTAGCCGGGGCTGAAGATCCTCCACCTCCACAGGCACTCAAAAGTAATAGCACCAGAAAAACAGGTGCCAGGCGACTTATTATTCTCATTTACATAACCTCAGTTTTGTGATTTTTTGTCCACACTATATGGGTAATTTAACGCTTGATTCAGAGTATAGAGGACAAAACTGAAAAAAAATATGTACTATTTACACTTTGGTTGATGATTTTACACACAAACAGGCCGTTATTTTTTCATAGCCTCCAGGATATCAGCTAATAACTGATTGTTCTGTTTTTGCATCTCAATAGACTGCTGCATCCATACTTTGTTCCGCTCCATATCCTCAAGTGCCTTTTTTTGCATGGCAACGGAGTCTTTGGCCCGTTTAGAATTAACAATTTGTGAAAAGAAAAAGTAAATCAGGATAACTATTAATAGATAATCCCAGTAATCGAAAAATGTTAACAAAGATGGATATAATGCCACTTTATCCATGCCATTGCCGTTCATTAGCTGCTGACTGAACTCCTCATAACTATCCCATTTACTGCGTTTTTCATCAAAATATAAGGTATTGTTTTTGGCCCATTTCTGGAAGGTTCGGGCATATTTACTACGCATATCTGCAGGAGCACCAACGAGTTCATATTCCACATAACCCATTTTTGAGTAGGTAAGAGAATCCATCGGGTTGGGCATATCTTCTACGTCATAAGCAAGTACATGAAGCTTCCCTTCAAAGGGCAGATTTTTAAATTTAATATGATAATAATTATCCTTGATACTGGAAAAGTCCCTGACTTCCGAACTGTTTTTTTGAACGGACTCCCAGGCTTTAAGAAAGTCCTGCCTGTCATCTGCAAACACTACCGAGGTTAAAAGGAATAGAATAAAAGGGAGAGTGTGCTTCATGTCTATGTCCTGTAAAAGCTGTTTTTTTAATATTAGGCTAAACAGATAAACAATCAAGTGGCTTATACCGTTTCAGGGCAAATGTTCCAGTCCCAGATAACTTTCGGATTGCATTTCTTCCAGGCGACTGCTGGTTCGCCTGAATTCAAAACTTAACTCTTCCCCAATATAGAGGGAATCTAGTGGGTTTGCGGCAGATATGATGAGCTTCACATGGTGTTCATAAAATTCATCTATTAAAGTGATAAATCGTCTCACTTCGGCGATAACGCTATCATCAAGTTGTGGGACATTGCTTAAAATAACCGTGGGATAGAGGCGGGATATTTCAATATAATCAGCAGCCGATCGCGGTCCCTGGCAAAGGTGGGCAAAGTCAAACCAGATAATTTTATTGGAAATGGCTCTGACCGGTATTTCACGTTCAGCAATAATCACCTCTGAAACTGTTTTACCCGGTTGCATGTCATTTGCACCCAGTTTTTGATAACTGGACCATAACGCCTGCTCAGACTGTTTATCTGCCGGGCTGTAATAGGTAGCGACTTTTTTTAAGGTTCGTAATCGATAGTCCCGTCCCCCATCCATTTCAAATACCTGAGTGTTTTGCTTGATTAACTCGATAGTCGGTAAAAATCGATCACGATGTAACCCCTTATAATATAATCTGTCTGGTGGGATATTGGAGGTGCTGACCAAAACAATACCCTTTGCAAAAAGCGTTTCAAATAATCGACCCAGTAACATGGCATCGCCAATTTCGGCTACGAAAAACTCATCAAAGCAGAGGACGTCAATATCATCCGATAATTGACTGGCAATTTTTTTTAAGGGATTAACTTCACCTTTATTGAGTTTGAGTTGCTCGTGTAACCAGTACATAAATCGGTGAAAATGAATACGTCTGACTCGACTGTTGGACTCTTTTTGCAAGGTGTCACAAAACAAATCCATAAGGTAAGTTTTACCTCGCCCTACTCCGCCCCAGAAATAAATGCCTTTAATTGGCCGGGTTAAACCAGAGTATCGTTTGATACGAGACCATAAACTGTTTTTGTTATAAGACTTAAGCTGTAGAAAAAGTTGTTGTAATAAATCCACTGCCGCCAGCTGTGCCCGGTCTGTAATAAAACCTTTTTCTTCACAGTCGTGTTGGTATTGGCTTTGAAAACTCAACTACAATCTCCCTGAAAATAACTGAAGATAGTATTCATAAATTAAATGCATCCAATACTTCCGAGAGCTGCCGTTTAAGTTCGACTAGTTTTCCGTGGAAAAAGTGACTGGCATCGGCAATTTTAATCAGACGTGTGGTTTCACTTTTCAGGTTAAGTGAATCAAACCACTTTATAACCGACTGCGGGTTAACCACCTCATCGGCCATGGGTTGAATTAAAATCCAGGGACACTGTGGCAATATCATCTGTTTAAAATAAAACCGCTCCACCGGAGGTGCAACCGTCACCATAAAATTAAATTCATTATACTCTGCCGCTTTTAAACTCACATAAGCACCAAATGAAAAGCCAGCCATGCCAACAGCTAAAGAGGGAAATTTTTCAGCTACCCAGCTCACCACAGCATTTACATCTTCAACTTCTCCGATACCATCAGCATAACTGCCATGGCTTTTGCCTACGCCACGAAAATTAAATCGGAGTGTATTCATACCATGATTAAAAAAAGTCCGATGTAGCGTATGCACTACCTTATTGGTCATTGTACCGCCATAAAGCGGGTGGGGGTGGCAACAGATGGCTATTTTTTGAGCGCCATCCTGAATGCTGATCAAGGCTTCCAGATCACCGGCCGGACCGGGGATTAATAAACGGTGTTCGCCAACTTTAAATGGCATTTCATATCCCGAGACTATTAAAATTTAAAATGATAGGGCATTTTATAGGGCTTATACGTCTAAAAACAATACAGAACAGAGATTATTGCACCAGAATGCCTCTGTCCAGAGGCCATAAAACATAATCTTTCTCAGTAAAACTGTCCGGGTGCCAGTTTTCAGGTGAAAACCGATAATTTCCACCCTCACCTGGCAAGAGATGAGAGGTACCAATTTCTGCACAATAACGGTTCTCAAAACCCATGAGCACCTGTTTACCTGCATAGCACAGATGAACCATTTTAACATCACTTTTCCCCCCGTAGGGCTTACTCAACTGCCATAAATTGGGCTTTACCCTTCTGGCTTTCACCGGAATGTTATGTGGCATAAATTTCAATAATAACTGGCTGATAGCTTGTTGGGTAACTATTGAAACCAGACAGTGTGCTTTGCCGGTTTCTTTTGAACAAAAGGTAGAGTTGCTCTGTTGTAACTCATGCCAGAGTTCATCAGAAAGTGAGGCCCGGAATAGCTGATGGTAGGATTTGACCGAGGCATTTTGCATCTGATAAGCGGAAATACGCAATTCAAATTTATCTGATGAATTGATAACTTCAGGGATAAAATCAAACCATTTAGCAAAGAAACCTGGTTCTTCGGTAGAAAGAGCCAGGTCAGTATCAGAGTTTAAGGGTATCTCTATTTTTACGGGGTTATAAATTGTGGTGTCAATATTGTGCCAGTTCCACCAACTGCTTTGATGAAATGTTTGCTTGATAATGGCCTGGATCTGGGTATATTGCTTTTGTAAAGCATCATCGGACTGAGACAGCCCCCCCGTTAATCCTGTAAAGTTAAGTATAATCGGTAAAACCTCTGGTGTACGAGGCCACTGGTATTGCCCCCATTTTTTTATCTGCTCTGTAGTTAATACTGATACACCACCTGCCGACAACTTCTCATCTGCTACCTTTTGAGTTTCAGGTACACTCATTTCCCCAGTTTGCCCAGATACATCTGAGAGATTCACAAAACATAGAATCAGGCCAAACAGTGTGAGAATTACTCGCATTTTCATAAATAAAATATCCTTTTGAGTACCTAAATTTTACAGTAGTTTTTCTAGGAACTTACACAGGTTGATTATCGGCTGTGTGGGCATAACCTTAACAAATTCTGGATAGCAACAGTTAGTTTGAATAAAAGTCACCTCAATTAATCCCCTTTAATCTGAGAATTGAATTTAAATTATACAATTTATGCAACTAAAACCCAGTTTTGTTATCATAATTACTGACGGTTAAAGCTTGCCCTGTAAGGCTTTGATTGCTAGAGTAGCGCCATTCGTAAAATGTATGTGGCAACACAACTTAATAACCAATTCTGTATGGATAAATCATAAGATGTTTAAAAAATTACGTGGTATGTTCTCCACCGACCTCTCCATCGATCTGGGTACCGCTAATACCCTGATTTATATTCCCGGAAAAGGCATTGTTTTAAACGAACCTTCCGTGGTCGCTATCCGTCTCGATCGAGGCGGTCAGAAATCTATTGCTGCTGTGGGTGTTGAAGCTAAAAGAATGCTGGGAAGAACCCCTGGCAATATCGTTGCCACTCGTCCGTTAAAAGATGGTGTAATAGCTGACTTTGAAATTACCGAGAAAATGTTGCAGCACTTTATACGTAAAGTGCATGATAATTCACTGCTTCGTCCAAGCCCGAGGGTATTGATTTGCGTACCCTGTGGCTCTACTCAGGTGGAAAGACGCGCTATTAAGGAATCGGCTTTCGGCGCTGGAGCGCGCGAAGTGTTTTTAATTGAGGAACCCATGGCAGCAGCGGTAGGTTCCGGGATGCCAGTGGGTGAAGCCAAAGGTTCAATGGTGGTCGATATTGGCGGGGGAACCACCGAGGTTGCCATTATTTCCCTGAATGGTGTGGTCTATTCTGAATCCGTTCGAATTGGGGGTGATCATTTTGACGATGCTATTATTGATTACATCCGTCGACATTACGGCACGGTCATTGGTGAAGCCACGTCTGAACGCATCAAACATGAGATCGGCACGGCATTTCCCGGCGATAAAGTCCTTGAAATTGACGTTCGTGGCCGTAATCTGGCCGAAGGCGTACCTCGTCGTTTTACCATTAACAGTAATGAAATCCTTGAAGCCCTGCAGGAACCCCTTGCCGGTATTATTCGGGCAGTAAAAGCCGCCCTTGAGCAGGCTCCCCCTGAACTGGCAGCGGATATTTCTGAACAGGGAATGGTGTTAACCGGTGGTGGTGCATTATTACGCGAGCTCGATCGATTATTTATGGAAGAAACCGGCCTTCCGGTCATTATTGCAGAAGATCCGCTCACCTGTGTGGCTCGAGGTGGTGGATTAACGCTGGAAGAATTTGATGATCATGGTGGTGATCTGTTCTCCTATGACTCCTATCAATAATGTTCAACCATTGAGCACCGGCAAGATCACAGGGGCCGGTCATTAAACCCCTTTTTGCTGAAGGGCCATCACAGCATGTCAGAATGCTGGCGGTGGTTATTATTTCCACTACGCTGATGTTCCTGGATTATCGTCAGGAACATCTTTCCCGTCTCAGACAGGCCATTGCCACCATACTCTCCCCGTTACAATCTCTGGTCAGCTATCCGGCCGATGTGGCCAATTGGGCCAGTGAAGAATTTCGCTCTCACGGCACACTGGTGAGCCAAAACCAGCAATTACGCGATGAAATCCTTATATTAAAGGCTCAATCTCAGAAAATGATTGAATTAGAAGCTGAAAATTCTCGATTAAAAGCATTAATGGGATCCGTCAGTGAGTTGAGAGAACAAAGACAGATTGCCGATATTATTTCAGTGAAAGCCAGTGAATTTCATCATGAGGTTTTAATCGATAAGGGCCTGATTGACAAGGTTTATGTGGGACAACCGGTAATTGATGCAGATGGTATTATGGGCCAGGTTATCGAAGTATCTGAATTATCAGCACGCGTCATTCTGATTACCGACGAACGCCATGCTATCCCGGTAAGAGATTTAAGAAACGGTGTCCGAGCCATAGCAGCCGGTACCGGGTCACTCACCCGCCTGGAGCTCATTCAGGTACCCCATAGTGTTGATATTAAAGAAAATGATGTATTGGTTACTTCCGGTCTGGGTCAGCGTTTTCCTTCAGGGTTTCCGGTGGCCAGAGTCTCACTTATCCGACATGATCCCGGTGAAAACTATGCCTACATTGAAGCCACGCCACTGGCGAGGCTGGCCCGATCAGGTCAGGTGATTTTAATCTGGCCAAAAGACCGTCCGGCTATTGAGCCTGCTGAAAAAGGAAACGCTCATGGCCATTAAACGACGCTTCGCCTATATCCAGTTCAGTTTTCTGTTAGGGCTCGCTCTTACCATTGTGCCATTTTCCGGTAGTTTCGGTAGCTTAAATCCTCAATGGTTGGTATTAGTGGTTGCCTATTGGGGGATCTACCTTCCCGAACGCGCCGGTATCATCACCGCCTGGTTCTGGGGTTTATTTCTGGATGTTGCCCTGGGTACCCATATGGGATTGCACGCACTTTCTCTGGCTCTGGTAAGTTACATGACAGTCATCTTATATTTAAGATTGAGAATGTATCCCTTATGGCAGCAGATGTTTTTTATCTGGTTGCTTGCCGGGCTGGATAAACTGGTCACCTTTCAATTAATGAATGTGTTTATGCCCATGGAGGTTGACTGGCATTACTGGATGTCAACGCTTACCACCGCATTAATCTGGCCACTGATACTCGTCATGTTTAAATGGTATCGGCATAAGCGCCAATTTTAATCTGTCTTCTTAACCAGCAATATTTTGTCGTAAAGGAGAGATGTGATGAAAGTATACCTTGCCTCCCAATCACCCCGTAGGCAGGCGCTGTTAAAACAGATAAACATTGCTTTTGATACCCTGCTGTTCGATATAGACGAAACCCCCAAAAGTGGAGAGAATGCCGAACAGATGGTCTTAAGGCTGGCCAGGGCTAAAGCCACAAAGGGATGGCAGCATAATCAAAGAACAGCCCATCTTCCAGTATTGGCTGCTGATACCATCGGCCTGTTAGCAGAAAACATTTTATTAAAACCCCAAAACAAAACCGATTTTGTCACCATGCTCAGCTCCATGTCCGGTAAGACTCACCAGGTATTAACAGCTGTTGCAGTGTGTTTTAATGGGAACTGTGAATCCATTATTTCAAAATCCATGGTCACTTTTGCCAAACTGTCCCAAGCAGAAATTCTGGATTACTGGGACTCCGGAGAACCCCGTGATAAAGCCGGAGGTTATGCTATTCAGGGCCTGGGAGGACGTTTTGTTACCCGCATTGAAGGCAGTTATTCTGGAATTGTCGGTCTACCGCTATACCAGACATGGAAATTGTTACAAAAAGTAAGACAGTAGGCGTACGCATTGAGCCATTTTTAAGCTAATATTCTGCCTATCGGCAGCAATCAAATGGAAAACTATTTAATGCCCCTTTCAACGGTTCAACCACACAGTATCTGTAATGAGGAGTTATTAATCAATATTACTCCTCAGGAAACCCGTCTGGCAGTAGTTGAGAACGGTATGTTGCAGGAATTACATATTGAACGCAGTTCCAATCGGGGGCTGGTGGGAAATATCTATCTGGGTAAAATAAGCCGCATTTTACCTGGTATGCAGGCTGCTTTTATCGATATTGGTCTGGAGAAAGCTGCCTTTTTGCATGTATCAGAACTGGTAGAATATTTCCCGACAGACAATTTACCGAACCCTGAACACCAATCTTCACAAAACAACAATCAGCACCTGCCTGATATTAACAAAATTATTCATCAGGATCAGTCCATCGTTGTACAGGTATTAAAAGATCCATTGGGTAGCAAGGGCGCCCGGTTAACCACACAGTTAACCCTGCCCTCACGCTATCTGGTATTGATGCCGGAAAACAGGCATATTGGTATATCTCAGCGAATTGAGGAAGAAGCGGAGAAAGAACGCTTGAAAGCCCTGCTCAAAAAAGTACAACAGCAATATACAGGGGGTTTTATTATTCGAACAGCAGCTGAAGGCGTTAATGAAGATTCGATCACAGCTGATGCCGATTTTTTGAAGCGGTTGTGGAAAAAAATCAAAGAACGGAAATTGCATGCAAAACCGGGGACACTTTTATATGAAGATCTGGATTTAAGTACGCGAGCTATCAGAGATATGTTGCATAAAGGCGTTGAAAAAATCCGCGTTGATTCAAGAGAAAATTATCATCGCATGAAGGATTTCATGGAAAATCTTATGCCCGAGGCTATCGAAAAACTGGAATACTATCCCGGAGAAAGACCTATCTTTGATCTGTATAATATGGAAGATGAAATACAGAAATCCCTGCAACGAAAAGTCGATTTAAAATCTGGTGGCCATATTATTATTGATCAAACAGAAGCCATGACTACAATCGATGTCAATACGGGAGCATTTGTAGGTAGTCATAATCAGGAAGAGACCATTTTTAAAACCAACCTTGAAGCTGCTATTTCACTGGCCCGGCAGTTAAGATTGCGAAATCTTGGTGGTATCATCATCATTGATTTTATTGATATGATAGATGAAGAACATAAACGTCAGGTGTTAAGAGCACTGGAAAAAGCACTGGCCAAAGACCACGTTAAAACCTCTATCTCGGAAGTATCATCTTTAGGGCTGGTTCAGATGACACGAAAACGAACCCGAGAATCTCTGGAAAACATATTATGTGAAGCCTGCCCCATCTGTCAGGGAACAGGTAGTATCAAAACTTCCCAGACCATCTGTTATGAAATTTTCAGAGAAATATTAAGAGCATCTCGTGCTTATGAAGCCAAACAAATTATGGTATTAGCTTCACAACAGGTTGTTGATCGCCTGCTTGATGAAGAGTCGAACAGTGTAGCAGAATTGGAAGAATTTATTGCAAAACCCATCCGTTTTCAGGTGGAATCCATGTATTTTCAGGAACAATATGATGTAGTTCCTGTCTAGAAAAGATAAACAAATATATTATAATAGCATCAATTTTTATCCATCGATTGAAATTAGATTCTTTATACCCGTTCCATTTGAAGATGCCTTTAAATCAGTTACAAGGTAGAAAGATATTTTGAGAACTACATGAGTAACCCATGAGCGATAAAACAAACCAGACCAGCAGCGCTCCCAGATCACAACAACAAAAAACTTTTTTTGCCTTACGTCTATTCTCAAAATGTATCAATGGATTATGGGCTATGCTGGCTTTTAGCCTGATTGTACTGGCAATAATTATTGCAGCACTCAGACTTTTTACTGATGAATTTTCAAAATTCAAACCCGATCTTGAAAGCTATCTAAGTCAACAACTGGGACGAAACGTCAATATTAAAGAATTAAAATTCGAATGGCCTTCGGTTGGACCAAGAATACAGCTAAAACAACTGGAAATAGAATCCTCTGAAAAAGCTAAATTAAATTCTCTGGTGATTGCAAATGGTGTGATTGTAGTAGATTTATGGCGAAGTTTCTTTTCTATGGAATTAATCACTGATGAAATAAATCTGCAAGGCATACAGATTCAATACAATCCATCCTATAGAAATGATAATACAACACTCAATGACACCCGCTCAATTGAAACAAAATCCACGAGTTTAAATTCAGCTGAAGCGCAACAAAAAATTCAGCCCCAGGGTTCTTCAGGAAAAATTATTAACTGGCTGCTTAAACAACGGACTATTGAAATTTATGATTCATTTTTATTATTAAAAACTAAAACAAAAAAACCATTTTCTCTGGCCCTACCCGTGCTTACCTTTCATGGTGGAACCAGACATCATCAATTAAATGGTACAGCGGTAACAGCTAACGGTAAACATCTGACAATCAAATCCGAGTTGAAAGGTGAGAGTGATGATCCTCTGAGGCAATTGCAACTCTATGTAAAAGCTGATGACATTGACTTGAAAGATTTACCCACTTCACTATTTGTAAAAAAATACACAAAAATTGCAGGTTCCCTGGCAATTGAAATATGGGCAGATTTCACAGCTTCTCATATGCAGAAAATGTTAATAAAGGCATCGGCGAATAAGCTGCTTGCTGGAGAGAAAAAACTATCTTTTAGTATTCCGGAAAGTTTTTTTCTATGGGAGAGAAATGCTGATAATGGATGGCAATTTATCAGCACCCCTATTTCAATCCTGTTAAACAATAAAAATCTCCCCCCCTTTGTTCTTAAAGGAAACCGCCTTGAGAAAAAAAATAGAAAAGAAAAAACATGGAGTGTTCAGGGGCTTACACTGCCCGTTAAACTTGTCAGTGGGATCATACAGGACCAGTTGTCTCCGAAACTGAAAAACTGGCTTGGGAAGGCAAAGCCTGAGGGCCTGTTAGCCAATATCGGCACCACCATGAAGTTTAGCAATAACAAACCTGACTTTAATCTCCATTTTGATTTGAAAAATTTTTCTATCAAACAGATAGGTCAATATCCTGGTGCAAACAACATTGATGGACACATAAAAATAACAGACAAAAAAAGCACTTTTAGCATAGATTCAAAAAATGGTGAGTTAAACCTCAAACCACTTTTTAGATTCCCATTACCCTTCAAACACCTGAGTACTACTATTGAGTTTGAATATGGTGATAATTCCAGGTTGATCTGGGATAACTTTAATTTCCAGAGTAAAAATGTTGACATTTATAGCCTGGGAAAAATTGAATATTTTAAAGATGGTGGTGGACACCTTGAAATATCAACACAATTGCAAAATGGCAACGCGAAATTCACGCCTCATTTTTTGCCTGTAGGTGTAATGTCTAAAAATGGCGTCCGCTATCTGGACAACAGCATCCGCTCAGGGGAGCTCGTAAAAGCAAATGCTATAGTTCGTGGAAATTTTGATAATTATCCCTATATAAATGGTGATGGAATATTTGATGTTCAGGCAAAA
>DRNA01000069.1 GCA_011322365.1 Aeromonadales bacterium
CTGAATGCCCACCATTTTTTAACCGCTGAGCTGGTTAAAATTGCGGATTATCCGGTGCTGAGTGAGGAAATGACAGCGGATGAACAACAGCAGATTATTTTGTCCGAGCCGTCGAGTTATTGGTGTATCGATCCCATAGATGGCACCTCTAATTTTGTTCAGGGCGTTCCCTATTGGTGTGTCAGTATTGCTCTGATCATTGATGGTCAACAGAAACTGGGCGTGGTTTATGACCCGAATCGGAATGAAAGTTTTGCGGCTACGGATAATGAAAGGTCAACCTTAAACGGCAAACCATTGCTTGTAGATGAGTATACTCGAGCAACTGAAATAGAAAATTGTATGGGATTGATTGATTTTAAACGCTTACCTGAAAAGGTCTCTCTCAGTCTGGTGAGCAAACCGCCGTATCGTTCACAACGAAGTTTTGGTGCCAGTGCCCTGGATTTATGCTGGATTGCGGCAAACCGTTGTCATGTTTATTTACACGGTAAACAAAAGTTATGGGATCACGCAGCGGGTTTACTTATACTCCAACAGGTGGGGGGGGATGCAGAAACGTTTCAGGGTGAATGTTTATTTCAAAATGATTTAATACCTAAAACCGTGATTGCAGCCAGTACCTGCACATTAATGCAAAAATGGAAAAATTATTTTCAGCAAATTCAATAAAAGGGTTAAAAAATGAAACAGCAAAATATCATCGCCCCCTCTATTTTATCCGCCGATCTGGCACGATTGGGTGACGATGTAGCCAAAGTTCTGGATGCAGGCGCAGATTGGGTGCACTTTGATGTGATGGACAATCATTATGTTCCCAACCTGACTTTTGGCCCCGACATCTGCAAAGCCTTAATTGACTACGGTATAAAAGCGCCCATTGATGTTCACCTTATGGTCTCCCCGGTGGATAGTTTGATTGAACAATTTATTGCGGCCGGAGCCAGTAGCATTACCTTTCACCCGGAGGCAAGTCAACACATTGATCGCAGTTTACAATTGATCAAACAGGGTGGTTGTCAGGCGGGGCTGGTTTTTAATCCGGCGACGCCATTAGACTGCCTGGAATATGTCATGGACAGAATGGATTTGATTTTAATTATGTCGGTTAACCCGGGTTTTGGTGGACAGTCATTTATACCTTCAGCATTAGATAAATTACGTCAGGCCAGAAAGCTTATCGATCAAAGTGGAAAAAATATTCGCCTGGAAATTGATGGCGGTGTCAAAATCAATAATATTGCAGAAATAGCAGCAGCCGGTGCGGACACCTTTGTAGCCGGTTCAGCTATTTTTAATAGTGATGATTATGCAGAAACTATTGCTGCGATGAATAAAGAATTGACAGGCACATAAAGGAAAAAATAATGGGGTGTTCGGCGGTATTTTTTGATCTTGACGGCACACTGGTTGATAGCGCTCAGGATTTAACCATAGCCTTAAAAAACACCTTTAAGGTATTGGGATTAAAACCGCACAGTGAATTAAAAATCAGACAATGGGTGGGTAACGGTGTGGATAAATTACTGCATCGTGCTTTAACTAATGATATGCAGGGCGAGGCAGAAAAAGAAAAATTTGAACTGGCACGAGCAATTTTTCATGAAGCCTATATTAACCAGATTGGATTAAGCTGCAAAATTTTTAAAGGGGTTTTACTAACGCTGAAAACTTTAAAAAATAAAAACCTGAAACTAGCCTGTATTACTAATAAAGATAGAACCTATACTGAAATTTTATTGGCTGAAAAAAACTTAACAAAATATTTTGATGTAGTGATCTGTGGGGATGATGTGGAAAAGAAAAAACCACATGCTATGCCATTAATTAGCGCAGCTGAAAAACTGCAGGTTGACCTGGATAGTTGTATTATGGTGGGTGATTCCAAAAGCGATGTGCTTGCTGCAAATGCAGCCAGAATCCCTGTGGTTTGTGTCAGTTATGGTTATGCTCAGAGTGTCGATCTCCTGGCTTTACAAATCGAATGTTACGTTGATGATTTATCGAAAGTAGACTTTGAAAATATTCATCAAAAACATCAGCAGGTGGCCTGAAAAGTTTTAAATTTTATGAAGGATGTCATTATGACTAAAAAAAATCCAGTAATTGCAGTTACCGGTTCCTCTGGCGCTGGTACGACTACCGTCAAAGTTGCCATGCAACATATCTATCGACGTAATGGTTATAAAGCCGTTGTGGTAGAGGGCGATAGCTTCCATAAATATGAACGAAAAGAAATGAAAGAAGCGCTGGATCGGGCCACAGAAGAAGGCTGGAATTTAAGTCACTTTGGTCCGGAAGGTAATGAGTTTGGTATGCTGGCGGATCTGTTTAAAAAGTATCGTGAAACAGGTACTGGCACCATCAGGAAATACCTGCATAACGAGGAAGAAGCGGCACCTTATAACCAACAACCCGGTACCTTCAGTCCCTGGGAAGCTATAGAAGAAGATTCGGATCTGATGTTTTATGAGGGACTACATGGTGGCGCTTCCGATGGTAAAGTAGATATCAGTAAATATGTTGATCTTTTAATTGGTGTGACACCCATTGTGAATCTGGAATGGATCCAGAAAATTCACCGCGATACTTCCGAAAGAGGTTACAGTTCTGAAGCGGTAACGGATACCATTTTAAGAAGAATGTATGACTACGTACATTATATGACACCTCAGTATTCAAAAACTCACATCAATTTCCAACGAGTACCCACAGTGGATACTTCAAACCCCTTTATCGCCAGAGACATCCCCACACCTGACGAAAGTTTTGTGGTCATCCGTTTCGGCACCGCTTTATGGAGGCAGATTGATTATAATTATCTACTGAATATGTTACAGGGATCGTTTATGTCCAGAAAAAATTCCATCGTAGTCCCCGGTGGAAAAATGGGCTTTGCCCTGGAAATTATCGTAGAACCCCTGATTACAAATTTAATCACCAAAGGCAAACTGGAATGGAGTTTATAATTTAGTTTGATAGGTTCCAGTTGAGCAGGGTTGCTTTTGCATGACTTCAGGTAGAACGGGTATAAGTCACACAGGGGAAAGCAACACCATGGAATATCGAAAAATAAATTGTAGCATCTGTAGTATAAATTATTTATGATGATTCGCAGTCATGATACATAAAAAGGATACAGAGCATGATAAAAGGTCAGTGCCACTGTGGTAATATCAAGCTACAACTACCTCAATTAACCGAAAATGCGACGACCTGTAATTGTTCTATCTGTGCCAGGTATGGCGCAATCTGGGGATATTTTACCAGGACTGAGGTAAAGGTGGCTGTGGGAGAGTCTGGCTTTTCGGCATACTCTCATGGTGATAAAATGATAAATTTTAATCATTGTAAAAAATGTGGCTGTCTAACTCATTATACCTCGACAGATCCCTCAGCTGATTCGCGCCTTGCCGTCAATTACCGAATGTTCCCTTCAACCGTTATTCAACAAATTAATATAAGACATTTTGATGGCGCTGATTCATGGCAGTATCTGGATTAGGTACTATAGATCATAAATGGATAATAAATAATGCAATTAATTTAGATTGTTAAAGAAACTTATTATCTAATGCATAAGTTGTCATCCCGACCTTGTGGAGGGATCTTGAAGGTTTAAGATCCCTCCACAAGGTCGGGATGACATAGAGCTAGTTGAACTTGTAGCAACTAGCTGAGAAAATTATATATTTCTAATAACTTTTCATATTCAAAAAACAATAGTAATAGCCAAAATAGGGACAGTAATGGAAAATAAAATTGTTTTAATAACAGGCGGGAGTAAAGGCATCGGTCTTGAAGCTGTACGCAGGTTCAGTGCAAAAGGTTATGCGGTTATTACCTGTTCACGAAATTATGAAAACTGGCATCAGGCAGTGGCCACCTATCCTGAGTTGTCAGCAGTTGATTATCAGGAAGTCGATATTTCTGATAGAGAACAGGTGGCTATATTTTTTGATTATATCAAAAATAACTATGGCTATCTTTCCATCAGCGTGAATAATGCTTCACCAAAAATAGAGTCACAGGGGGCTTACGCGGAAGTTTCAATTGATAGTCTTTTTAGTACGGTAATAAGTGATTTTTGGGCTCACGCCCTGTGCTTGCATTATGAATTAAATATAACTGAAAAGGGTGGCTCAATTGTAAATATAAGCTCGGTCAGTGGATTGAGACCGACACCTGATGCATCAATGTATAGTGCTGCCAAGCATGGCATTGAAGGTTTAACCCATTCGGTGGCGCTGGAGGCTATTAAAAAAGAAATTCGAGTAAATTCTGTCGCGCCTGGTGTCACCTGGACACCGCGATGGCAGCAGCGGATGACGGATGAAAATTTTGATTTGAAAGAAAAGGTAGAAAACTCAATTCCTATGAAACGATTTGCAACACCCGAAGAAATTGTCAATGCCATTGAATGGCTTTCCTCAGAGCAGGCGAGTTATGTGATCGGACATACTCTGGTTATTGATGGC
>DRNA01000070.1 GCA_011322365.1 Aeromonadales bacterium
AGCAGGATATTTTTGCCAATTAACTTATCTCCGTAAGTTCGGGTATCCATTTCTTTTGCGTGTTCTACCAGTTCAAATATGGCCTGGGAGCCGGGGAAGTTTCGAAGCATAATTAGCTGGTCAATATATTTTCCAATATTGGCACTTTCTGTATTTTTTACTCGAGAACTGCGGGCAATTAAGGCGGGGTTTGCGGCTGAAATACCGACTACACAGCTGAGATTTTTATCCATACTGCCCGCTCTGAGTACGGCATAGCCGCCGAATGAATGTCCCATGAGAGAAAGATGACTGGTGTCTACCTGGTATTGGTCAGCATTTTTTCTTAAAAATTTTAATGCCGCCAGTATATCTTCATGTAGTGTGAGAAAAGAATAATCCCCCTGACTGCCCCAGCTACCTCGATAATGGAAGAACAACACGTTGAATCCGGCCCGTCGCATAGATTGTGCCAGATCGAGATTTTTCTCATTGCCCGGTAAGCCATGCACCAGAACCACCGTAGGGTGTGGCCCTTTTCCATTAGCTTTAAGGATGAATCCAGTGAGTTTTATGCCAGCAACAGCTATAAAAACTTCATAAAAGGCGGGTGGATTTTCTTTATCAATGGAGGGTAAATCTTCTGTTACCGGATCGTATTCGAGTGTAGAAGAAAAGCTCAGGCCAGGTATTAATAAAGCACTAAGAATAATGAGAAAAGAAAATTTGAATCGTTGTTTCATAATTAAATCCTGCTGTTAGTTATACCTGGGAGGCTATCCGAGAATAGAGAGCCTACTACGGAAAAGCCCTTTTGGCCTGTTTTCTCGCTCATTATCGTTAAATATAAATAACTATTTGCCTCAAATGACCAAAAAAACAGACTCAAAATGGCTTCCCCTTGCGACAACTTCTATTCCAGGACAGCTTCCCAGCATACCGTTACTGGTATTTAGTATATAGAATCTAATGAGTTAAGAAAGCACAAAACAGTTTATTTTTATAATCTGGCAACATTTAACTCATTGAATTAAAGTATAATTTTAGTTTCAGGGGTATTGATTTAGACATGTTATCTTTTATGCAGCTGTATTAAAATCAGGAATTTTCTTTATAATCAATTTAGTTCTCTGTCATCCCGACCTTGTGGAGGGATCTTAAAGCCTCAAGATCCCTCCACAAGGTCGGGATGACAACTTATTCGTTAGATAAAGAGTTTATTTTAGCAATTTCAAATAATTTCATCAGTTATTAATAAAACTGAGTTAAATATATTAGGCGTGTTATCTTATTAAGATGGTTATCTTAAAATAGTCAGGTATTTTCTAATGAGCGAATGGTTAAACAATATTACGTTAGTGGGAGATTTAGTTAAACTCATTCCCCTTACAAAAGCACATAAAAATGATTTATTAGAAGCTGCTGCAGATGGTGAGCTGTGGAATTTGTGGTATACCTCTGTTCCCTCAGAAAATAACATCGATGACCATATTGATTTTGCCCTGGCTGAAAATGAACAGGGACGAGCTCATGCGTTTGTTGTTGTTGATAAAAAAACCAACCGCATCATTGGTTCCACCCGATACTGTAATGCCATTAATCATAACCGGGTTGAAATTGGTTACACCTGGTATGCCCAATCGTTTCAGCGAACGGCTGTGAATACTGAGTGCAAATATCTGCTGCTCTCTCATGCATTTGAACAACTTAATTGCATTGCGGTAGAATTTCGTACTCACTGGCATAATTTTGCCTCACGTAAGGCCATAGCCCGACTGGGAGCAAAGCAGGATGGTGTGTTGAGAAACCATTTACAACAGGCGGATGGTAGTTATCGTGATACGGTGGTGTTTTCCATTACCCGTGAAGAATGGCCTACAGTGAGGAAATCGCTGGCTTATAAACTTAAGCGCACCTCGAACTAATCCTCTTTGCCAAATGATGCCTGTTAATAGTTGCTTTCCACGCTGTTTTTAGGAACAATAGCGACCTTTTTTCGCTAACACTATTACCCCTTTCATGAAACTCAACGAGTTCAATTATTCTCTGCCCGATGAACTCATCGCCCGTTATCCATTGGAACAACGCTCGGCGAGTCGATTGTTGTGTCTTGACAGGCAATCCGGTGAGATAAAGCATCAACATTATACTGATATTTTGAAGCTGCTTAATGCGGGTGATTTGCTGGTTTTTAATGATACTCGTGTCATACCCGCGCGTCTGTTTGGACAAAGAGCAACCGGTGGCAAGGTGGAGGTGATGGTGGAACGTCTGCTGGATAATCAACATTGTCTGGCTCATGTACGTATGAGTAACAGGGTTCGCCCCGAACTTGAAATCTTTTTTGAACAGGGCTATTGCCTTAAGGTGCTGGAGAAACAACAGGATCTCTATGAACTGCAATCAGTAGGTGAAGGGACATTAATAGATTTAATGGAGCATCAGGGTCATATGCCATTGCCACCTTATATCGATCGCCTCGATGAAAATCTGGATCGGGAACGCTATCAGACCGTTTATGCGAAAAATCAGGGTGCGGTTGCGGCGCCAACTGCCGGCCTGCATTTTGACGAAGAATTACTGCAGCAATTACAGCTCAAAGGTGTGGAATTTGCCTATGTCACTTTGCATGTGGGGGCAGGCACATTCCAACCCGTCAGAGTGGATAATATTACCGAACATCAGATGCATGCCGAGTACCTGGAGGTCTCCCAGCAAGTTTGTGATAAAATTGCCGAGACCCGATTAGCCGGTGGCAGAGTGATTGCGGTAGGAACCACCAGTGTCCGTTGTCTGGAAACCGCTGCCCAGAAGGGGGGATTAAAACCTTTCCAGGGTGATAGCGAGATTTTTATCTACCCGGGTTATGAGTTTAAGGTGATAAATGGTTTATTGACCAATTTTCATCTGCCGGAATCTACCCTCATTATGTTGGTATCCGCATTAGCCGGAAAAGAATCGGTGTTGAACGCTTATGAGCAGGCGATAAAGCAACGCTATCGTTTTTTCAGTTATGGTGACAGTATGTTTATTGCCTAGGAGGCTGTCCGAGAATAGAGAGCCTACTACGGAAAAGCCCTTTTGGCCTGTTTTCCGCTCATTATTGTTAAATATGAATAACTATTTGCCTCAAATGACCGAAAAACAGACTCAAAATGGCTTCCCCTCGCGACGACTTCTATTCCAGGACAGCCTCCTGGCTAACGGGGATTACTTCGGGTTACACGGGTAAAAAAAGAATTATGAAATTTAAATTAATACAAACAGATGGTCAGGCTCGACGTGGACAACTGTCTTTTGAGCGAGGCAATATCGAAACCCCGGCTTTTATGCCGGTAGGTACTTATGGCACGGTAAAAGCCATGACGCCGGAAGAATTATTGGATACCGGAGCAGAAATTATACTGGGTAATACTTTCCATCTGATGATTCGCCCCGGCACCGATATCATCCAGAAACACGGTGATTTACATGATTTTATGCATTGGGATAAGCCGATTTTAACGGATTCTGGTGGTTTTCAGGTTTTCAGTCTGGGTAAATTACGCAAAATTAGCGAGCAGGGTGTGGAATTTCGCTCACCTAAGGATGGCGCTAAAATATTTCTCGACCCGGAAAAATCCATGGCAGTACAAAGAGCCCTCGGTTCTGATATTGTGATGATCTTCGATGAATGTACACCGTATCCGGCCAGTCATGAGGTAGCAAAAATCTCCATGGAGCTTTCGCTGCGTTGGGCTGAGCGTTCAAAAGTGGCTCACGGTGATAATGCTTCTGCTTTATTTGGTATTGTTCAGGGTGGCATGTATGCGGATTTACGTCGGCAATCATTAGCAGGTTTAACGGCTATCGGTTTTGATGGTTATGCCATCGGTGGACTCTCGGTGGGCGAGCCCAAAGACGAAATGATGCAGGTACTGGAAGAACTCACGCCATATATGCCCACCGATAAACCTCGATATCTGATGGGTGTGGGTAAGCCGGAAGATCTGGTGGAAGGTGTTCGTCGGGGTGTGGATATGTTTGATTGTGTGATGCCTACACGCAATGCCAGAAATGGTCATATTTTCACCTCTGAAGGCGTAATACGTATTAAAAATGCACAATATAAAGAGGATATAAAGCCACTGGATGAGGAATGCAGCTGTTATACCTGTAAAAACTATTCTCGGGCTTATTTGCATCATTTAATCAAATGTAATGAGATTCTTGGCGCGAGATTAGCTACAATAGCCAACCTTCATTATTATCAGAGTTTAATGGCCGGTTTGAGAGAAGCTATTGAACTGGGTGAACTGGAACAGTTTGTGACAACATTCTACCAGAAACGGGGCTTGAAAACGCCACCATTGACCCAATGAAGAAGTTCATTGTGCGTAATTTCAGCAAAAGTGTCTGAAAATACGCCATTAATAGAATAAAAGCAGGTAACTATTCAGTGAATAGTTAATTTAACTGGTAACTGTTTAGATTGTCCCTGAAATGTGCCAAATTAAGGCAAAAAATGTGATTTTACAGGTGTAAATGACCATTTTTGAACCAGGAGTTGGTGCACTTAAGAGATTAGCTGAATAGTTAGAGATAGATTTAATTAAGGGGATATCCATGTTTATTAGTAATGCAATGGCCGCAGAAGGTTCAGCAGCGGGCCAGGGTGGTTTCGGTAGTTTAATTATGCTGGCTGTATTTGGCCTGATATTTTATTTTTTACTGATTCGCCCGCAGAGCAAGCGTCAAAAAGAACATAAAACCATGATCAGCTCCATTGAAAAAGGTGATGAAGTAGTGACTAACGGTGGGTTAATCGGCAAGGTGACCAAACTGGACGATAACTTACTCATGCTGAAAGTATCGGATAATACCGAGGTAATGGTACAGCGGGGAATGGTTGCGAGTACTTTACCTAAGGGCACGATCAAGTCATTGAAATAAAACTTCGTTTTTTGTAAAACAGTTCCCGGAACAGGAGCTGTTTTTTAAAGCATTTTTAATAGAATAACAGTTAAAACAGGACTCATCATGTTCTTCAGTGAACCACAACAGCGCCCCATGAATACTTATCCAATGTGGAAGTATCTTCTGGTGGTGTTCGCCTTGATAATTGGCGTACTTTACTCTTTACCCAATATTTACGGTGAAGATCCCTCAATTCAGATATCGCCTGATAGAAAATTTGAAATTACTCAGGAAGTCATCGATAAAAGCAAAAAATCGCTGGCTGAGGTTAATCTGAGCTATAAGAAGTTTGAAGTTATTGACGGTAAAAAAATTCTTATTCGATTCAATGATATTAATGATCAGCTGGCGGCACAGAATAAATTAAGGGCCGATCTGGATGAAGGTTATATTGTTGCACTAAACCTTGCACCGGCTACTCCAAAATGGCTGGATGCATTCAACGCCAAGCCGATGAAACTGGGGCTTGATTTACGGGGTGGGATCCACTTTAAACTGGAAGTGGATATGGATGTTGCTATTGCCAAGCGAGAGCAGCAATATGTTGATGATTTAAAATCAACCCTGAGAGAAGAAAAAATTCGTTATCACCGCATAGACAGAGCCAAAGGTGATGGCGTAAATTTAAGTTTTCGTACTGATGCTGATCGGGTAAAAGCCCTTGATGTGATGGGTAAAAAGTTTTCGGAACTTAAAACACGGACTACTGAAAAAGGAAAGTATTTTATCATCACTGCAAGAATATCTCAGACCAAGCTGGCTGAAATTAAAACCAATGCAGTAAAGCAGAACATGACCACCATTCGTAGCCGAATTAATCAACTCGGTGTATCAGAGCCACAGGTCTATCGTGAAGGTAATCGTATTGTGGTGCAATTACCCGGTGTGCAGGATTCTGCCCAGGCGAAAAAGGTATTAAGTGCTACCGCTTCTCTTGAATTCAGATTGGTGAAACAAAATGGTGATATTCAGGCGGCGCTCAAAGGTAAAATTCCTGCGGATTCAGAGCTATTTGAATGGCGTGATAATGACCGTTTACCGTCTCTACTGAAAAAGAAAGTTATTGTTACCGGTGATCATATTACCAATGCGAATACCGGAGTGGATGAAAATGGTCTACCTCAGGTGAGTATTTCTCTGGATTCAAAAGGCGGGTCAAAAATGACTGCCGTATCCAAAAGGAATATTGGAAAACCTATGGCGACAGTTTTTATCGAATATAAAACAAAGTATGAAAATGTAAATGGCATCATGAAACCCATTGGCAAGCCAAAGAAAGTATCAAAAATTATCAGTATTGCCACCATTCAAACAGTACTCGGTAGTAACTTTCGCATTACCGGGATCGACAGTGCTCAGGAAGCACACACCCTGGCTATTTTACTTAGAGCAGGTGCATTAACGGCGCCCATTACTATCGTTGAAGAGCGAACCATTGGTCCTTCTCTGGGTAAAGATAATATTGCCAAAGGCGTATTATCTGTACAGATAGGCCTGGCGACGGTATTACTGTTTATGCTGTTTTACTATAAGTTATTTGGTTTGATTGCCGATCTGGCGTTAATGATTAACCTGGTGTTAATTGTCGCTATTATGTCTATGTTGGGAGCCACCCTAACCTTACCGGGTATTGCCGGTATCGTGTTAACGGTGGGTATGGCGGTGGACGCCAATGTGCTTATTTACGAGCGTATCAGGGAAGAACTCAGAGATAAGGCCAGTATTCAGCGGGCCATACACCAGGGTTATGACAGTGCCTTTTCAACCATTATGGATGCGAATATCACCACTTTAATTGCCGCTATTATTTTATTTGCCATAGGCACCGGGCCGGTAAAAGGTTTTGCCGTAACGCTCGCTATTGGTATTTTAACTTCAATGTTTACTGCAATTGTCGGCAGTCGTGCACTGGTGAACCTCTGGTTCGGTGGACGTAAACTTAAAAAATTATGGATTTAGGAATCACTCATGCAGATATTTAGTTCAAAACTCAATCTGGATTTTCTCAAAGTCGGCAACATAGCTGTTGTTTTCTCATTGATTCTCATCCTGGTATCCATAGCCGAATTAACCTTTAATGGTTTAAATTTCGGTCTGGATTTTACTGGCGGCACCAAAGTGGAAGTCCGCTATGATAAAACCGCCGATCTGATAAAAATCCGCAAGGAATTAACCGATGCCGGTTACCAACAGGCAGTGGCTCAATATTTTGGCACCTCAAAAGATGTCACCATTCGCCTGGGCGTATTACAGGGTGGCGGTAAAGATAAAGCTGAAATCTCCAATGACATTTTATCTGTGCTTCGCTCTAGCGGTGATAAGGTCGAGATGCGTGGCATTGAATTTGTCAGTGCTACAGTTGGTGAAGAACTGACTGAGCAGGGAATTCTGGCAGTGGTAGTGATGCTTATCTGTATTATGCTTTATGTGGCGCTTCGCTTTGAATGGAAATTCTCAGTAGGTGCGGTAGCGGCGTTAGCCCATGATGTTTTGATCACTACTGGTGTATTTTCACTTTTTGGACTGGAATTTGATCTGAATGTACTAGCGGCAATTCTGGCGGTAATTGGTTATTCATTAAATGATACCATCGTGGTCTATGACCGCATACGTGAGAACTTTTTGCGCATGCGCAAAGGCAGCCCAAGAGATATCATTAATATTTCTCTCAACCAGACCTTATCGAGAACGTTGATTACCTCCGGCACGACTATTTTTGTATTAGTAGCCTTATTTGTCTGGGGAGGCCAGATGATACACGGTTTTGCCACCGCACTGTTAATCGGTATTATTATCGGTACCTATTCTTCTATTTATGTCGCCAGTTTATTAGCTTTAAAACTGGGTGTGACCAAAGAAGATCTGATGCCCACCGTTATCGAGAAAGAAGGTGCTGATCAGGATGCATTGATGTAGGTTTCTACGTTATTTTAGCAAAAAAGCCAATCTAATATGATTGGCTTTTTTGTTGGAAAATTGTATTAATATATTACATGCCTATGCAGTTACTTCAGTTGTATTGTTATCTAATGAAATCATATTAAATAGTTAGAATGGTGTTTTATTATCTAACCAATAAATTGTCATCCCGACCTTGTGGAGGGATCTAAGAGTTTCAAGATCCCTCCACAAGGTCGGGATGACATGGGTCTCATCGAACAATCTGAGTTAAATACAGAGGTATTAATATTTTATTCTAACACTGGCCGAATTTTCTGCAACATTGCCTTAAATACTTTAGGATTAGCTGCCAGTATATTGCCGCTGTCGAGGTAGTTGGGTTTGCCATAGATGTCTTCTATGATACCTCCGGCTTCAATCACTAATAAAGCACCGGCTGCGATGTCCCAGGGTTTTAAATCAAATTCCCAGAAGCCGTCTATTTCATTAAGAGGAATTACTTCATAAGACACTAGATAATATATTTTATCTGGTGTCTTATACGAGGCATTTATCATTTTAATTTTTTTTAGTAAAAAAACAGGTTATCTTTCCCTTACTATATGTGCAGATTACAAGCAGGCCACCTGTGCCAGAAGAACCCGTTGGAAAACCAGATCTTGTAGCAGCGGCGAGGAAGTCTGTGAGAGTTTGGGTAGCATTATCGAAACGTCGTTCTACGGCAGCACCTTCACTTGATGTTGCATCTGGCATAACCAGTGGGTTTTTAAAAGAATCACGTGAGTTTTCGAAATCTATAGTATAGAATCCTAAAATTTCTCCGTCAGACTGAACCTCAGCTCTTTGGTATGTCAATACAATAATAGCACCGCTTTCTAGAGTTACAGAAAAATCAAACATAAAACCAGACCATCCCGTAGCTATATTTGATATATTTGTTAATTGTTGAGCAAAAGTGGGGTTATCGTAGAAATATTGTAAAAATGTATTTTGACGAGATGCATCGGCATATAAATCCCATCCAGTGCGTGCGATATCAGGCGCGTTGACTCATATTAAAAGGTAACCGAAACTTATAATCGTAGCCTCACATTAGAAGACACCGAAACTAATTTAAAAATAGTCTTAAGTTTTCGTTCAATTGAAGCTTTCAGTTTAAACGGATCAAGGGTTTGATAGCGAGC
>DRNA01000071.1 GCA_011322365.1 Aeromonadales bacterium
CAGATTAATTTTACCGCCGCTTCTCAAGCACCTATAGTCGGTGAGACGGGTGCAACCGTAACTCTTAATGTCAGCAGAGGCCCTGGAACACAGGGAGACGTCACTGTAGATTTTGCCACAGCCGATGGTACTGCTACGGCAGCAGCTGACTATGTAGCCACCTCGGGGACACTGGCTTTTGCCGATGGACAAACTGCACAACAGATAGTTGTTGATATTATTGATGATGCCGATATTGAAGGTGATGAAAACTTTTTCGTTAATTTAAGTAATGTCGCAGGAGGTGCTGACCTCGGTGCGGCAATCCGTTCCACCGTGACCATTGCTGATGATGATGATCCTCCATCACCGGGGATCTTATTGATGAATAATCAAACATTAAACGTTGATGAAAATGCCGGAACCGTTGACATTATTATCAGAAGAGCCACAGGAAATGAAGGTGCTGTCAGCGTTATGCTCAACAGTGCCGATGGAACAGCGCTAGCAGGACAGGATTACCAGGCAATTTCTCAGGTTGTTTCTTTTGCCAATGCTGAAAACACCAGAACGGTTACCTTAACTATCCTTGATGATCAAACCTTCGAAGGCAATGAAACACTGAGCCTGAGTTTATCAAACCCCACCGGCAATGCAGTAATAGGTTCCCCCAGCAATACCACTGTCACCATAGTTGAAGATGAGCCTGATCCTAACGCCGGTACTGGTAATGGCGGTGGTACAACGCCCCCTCCCCCACCAACAACAACCGATCCCGACTCTGAACTCAAACCAGAAAGTATTGGTGCTGTTTTCTGGTTGTTAATATTACTGCCATTAGTACGATTAGTTAGAAAAAAGTAAACTAAGCACTTTTATTAATAAAAACAAAAATGCCGCTCACCTTCTTAAGTGAACGGCATTAGCTGTTGCCGATGGTTTTTTTACAAACCCGCTATTCAAGATACTCTTTTTAACAAAATTGCTCCGGCTGAATAACCAGCGCCAAAAGAACAGATCACCCCCTGCTCATTAATCGCTAAATTAGTTTTATTTTTATGGAATGCTATCACTGAACCAGCACTACTGGTATTAGCATATTCATCAAGCACCGTGGGTGATTCCTGCTCACTGGGTTCATGATCAAATATTTTTCTTGCGATAAGTTGATTCATATTTGAATTAGCCTGATGCAACCAGAGCGTTTTTATTTCAGAGGTTTTAACAGCCGCTGTGTTTAACAGCTCTTTAATTAAATTAACCACCACTGGAACAACCTCTTTAAATACTTTTCTTCCATTTTGTTTAAACAGTAGTTTCTGCGGATCGTCAGACTGGCGATTCAAAAAACCAAAGTTATTACGAATATTATTTGAAAACTGGGTAAATAATCGGGTTTGCTCAATTTCAAACACATTTTCCAGTTGACGTTCTAAAGCCGGTGTTTTCTCTTCAAGGACAACAGCCGTACAAACATCGCCAAAAATAAAGTGGCAATCCCTGTCGCGAAAATTAAGATGTCCGGAACAAATTTCAGGATTAACCATTAATACTTTAGTAGCCGATCCACTTTTAATCGCATCCATAGCGGTGTTAATACCAAAAGTTGCAGAGGAACAGGCAATGTTCATATCAAACCCATAGCCTTTACAACCCAGTGCTGACTGTAGTTCCACCGAAATCGCAGGATAAGCTCTTTCCATGTTTGAGGCTGCTACCAGTACCATATCAATATCTTCAGCCTGTAAACCCGCTTCAAAAAGCGCTTCATTTGCTGCCTCAATTGCCATTTCAACCATAACGGAATGCTCTTTATCGGAGCGAATAGCCAAGATTGGCCGCATGGTATCCGTATCTAAAATGCCGCTTTTATCGAGTACAAATCGGGACTTAATCCCTGAAACTTTTTCAATAAACTCTGCACTTGAATGTTCTAATGCGCCAGTTTCTCCGGCATCAATAGCGACTTTATTTTCTATATTAAAGTTGTCAACGTACTCATTAAATGATGAAACCAGTTCCTCATTCGAAATTGAAAATTCTGGCGTAAACAAGCCAGTCCCTGAAATTACAATTGAATTCATTTTTTATCCTAATAAGGTTTCATCAATTACCTGATTACGACCGTTTTCTTTTGCTCGATAAAGTGCTTTGTCTGCCCTATCAACAAAACTGTTAATGTCATCATCAGTTCGTAACTGAGAAATGCCAACTGAAACAGTGATTTTACCTAACGTTTCGTTGGTTTCTTTTTTCTGAAGTTTGCTTCTGGACAATTTATCCCGAATTTTCTCTGCTATGAATAGCGCATTTTGCCTGGAAGTATCGGGCATAAGTATTGCCAGTTCTTCTCCCCCAATACGTGCCACCATATGTTCAGGGGCAGCGTATTTTTCAAGTAAGGAAGCCGTAAATTTTAACACTTTGTCACCAACCAGATGTCCAAATTTGTCGTTCACTGCTTTAAAATTATCCAGATCAAACATAAGCAAAGAAATCTGACTTTCCGAAGGATTATTATTAAAAATTTTGTCCATTTCAATATCAAATGCCCGACGATTAAATAAACCGGTCAAACCATCTTTTAATGCAGAATCCCGAGCCTTTTCGAGCTCATTTTTGAGGGAATTGACTTCCTGATTGGTCTCATGGAGTTTTCGTTTCAGTAAAGTACTGGTACTGGCTAACTCCCTGGTTTCAAGAATAATATCATTTAAAATTGATTTAATATCATTCACATCGACGGCGGATTCCAGATTTTCTGTTTTCGATGAAAAGCTTTCTTCAGCAACCGTTGCTTTTTTATTGGTTAACTCAACCGTATCCATGGTTGAACCAATTAAGTTAAGTAGATTGTTACGAATATGTTCAATGGACTCAATACTATCATCACAAACATATTTTTTGTAAAGCTGTTGATTAATATTGCTATCAAACTGACCACCGGAACTAATAATCTCATCAACAGCCTGTTTTAATTGAACATTCTTGCCTGAAACGTATTCATACCAGATAGTATAATTTATCGGATCAGTAGGTATGTTGTTGGCTGACATCAAAGGCAATGCCTGACGTAAATATTCAGCCGCGGTTGGTGGGGGTTCATTATAGGTTGGTAAAAAAGTACTGTTCTGTACCATTAGTAAAACCTTTTGTTCTTTTTCTAATGTAGGTACCTCCCTTCTCTCATCCATAATCCATACAATCTACATTATGGTAAATAATCTATTAATAATCAAGTATCTGGTTGATTAATAGAGAAAAATATTTCTTCAGGGACTTTATGCATAAGCGTTAACCTTTTCAAATGCTTTCTTCAGCCTTTTTTCAGAAACTGGCCATAACGTACCCAGTTCCTGAGTAAATAATGAAATACTGAGTTCATTAATCATTGTCTTTAAATGTAGCCATTCGGAGTAATCGGCCTGCCAGGGTTGAAGTTTTTCTCCCATTTGCTTTATCTTCTCAGACCAATGATTTAACACTTCGATGGCCGCTCGCTCCTTATCGGCAGAATGAGGTAATTTAGCCAGACGCAATTGCATTGATTGTAGGTATCTTTTATAGCACCTCAATTGTTCACTATGCAGATAACGTAAAAAATGTTCATAAAACATGTCATCCAGTTGAGTGGCTATATGCTGATAACTGGCTAACGCCATTGGGGATATATCGCGTTTAATTTTTTTTGAAATATCCACGTATTGCTTTAAGATCTCTACTAATTCCGCAGCCACAGTTGCAAATACATCATAAAATTCCGACTGGATAATCAGTAAATTTTTTTCAAAATCATCTTTATTCTGAATCATATTCTCAGAAACAATCTGTCTCACAACTAACACACTTAAATCGTTTAACAGGCTATCTGCCGAGCCTATATTGCTATAAAGTAAACTCAGGCGGTCCTTATTCAACAGCTGTTTGCGGGCAAAATTAATCTGTTCCGGGATATTGAGTAGCAGCAAAGCAATAATCGCTTCTTTCTGGTAATAATCGGCTTCATTTCCAGTATTGAAATGTGCCAGAATGATTTTATTCTCTTTTTGGTATAATGCCGGATACTTTATTACCCGTATCCCAGCCTCGATGACTTCAACCTGTTTGTCTAAATCTTTTTCTGGCCAGAAACTGAAAACCTCCATTTTGCTCTGTTGAGGTGAAGACTCTGCAATTTTTTCAGATTTTTTCCATTGTGATGTTTTCGCCCCTTGCTGTAGTTTTAACAGGTCTCTTCCCTTTGCCAGAATATTAAAATTATCATCAATTACATTAAAATTCATATTTAAATATTGAGGTATGCTATTTTTATTAAAATCATCAATTTCCAGCTGATAACCCGTCATTGCTTTAAGATGGTTTATTATGGCGGGTATCAGCCTTTCTTTTTCAGGGTTAATTCTTTCCACCAGGACCCGAGCATAGTCGGGTACAGGAACAAAATTTTTCCGCAATCGTTTAGGTAGTGATTTTAACAGAGCGGCTATTTTTTCCTCTAAAAAGTTAGGAATAAGGTATTCGAAATCAGCATCCTGAAATAAATCTATTAAACTGGCCGGTATGCTGACGCTGATACCATCATCATCTTCTCCTGGGGAAAAATGATAACTTAAAGGAAGCCTGTACTGTTTTACCTCAATAGATTCCGGTAACTGAGGAAGTTCTTTGCTGTCAGACTGTAACAAGGCTTCTAGCGGGATATTCAGTAGCTGACGCTCTTTAGTGGATGCGTTTCGGTACCATTTTTCCAGCATTTTTGCTGAAAGAATAGTGGCCGGAATATGCTGATCAAGTATCTGATAAATTTCAGAATCCGCTTTTAATCGATCTCGTTTTCGTATCTTATTTTCCTGTGCTGTGATTTCATCTATTGCATTCCAGAAGGCTTTAATCTCCGGGATGCGTGTTTTAATTTTTCTGCCGTAGATTCCCTGTTGTATAAATAACTGACGGCTTACAACTTCATCAATCTGTTGAAAATTAACCGTTTTTTTACTCACCAGCATTAAACCAAAAAGTGTCTGTTGCATATAGACTTTTGCACAACCACTCCGCTCGCTCCAGAAGGGTTCAAAATATCGGGTTTTCACTAATTCCGGCACTACCTCAAGACACCACTCAGGATCAATATGTGCGGCATAGCGTGCATAAACCGATTGTGTTTCTACCAGTTCTGTAGCTACAATCCATTTCGTACTACCTGTCTGTAATTTTTTATTCTGTACTGTTTGTTTTTTTCGGGAAAAAATAGCACTTTGTTTATTAACCAGGAAGCGGCTGTTCCTGGCACCCTGATAATCGCCTTCAGTCGTTTTAAGTCCAAGTTGATCGGGCAAACCAGCAATCAATGCTTTATGAATATCGGCATAATCTGCTGGCTGATCTTTGGTATGGATATTCATTTCAACTGCTATCTTCTTTAACTGAGCGTAAACTTCTATCCAGTCTCTTATTCTTAAAAAAGATAGAAAGGATAATGATAATTTTTTTCTATATTGACTGTTTGACAATTCAGATTTCAAGTGATGAAAGTGCGACCATACATTTAACAGGCTGCAAAAGTCAGAAGGTAATTCATTATATTGTTGATGTATTTCATTGGCTTTTTGCCGATATTCTAATGGACGCTCTCTCACATCCTGAACACTTAAACCACTACAGATAATTAAAGCCTCTTTCACGCAGTTAAACTGTGCGGCTGTAATGATTATTTTAGCCAGACGTGGATCAATGGGTAATTGCGCCAACCTTTTTCCGGTCAAGGTCAACTGCCTGTCACCTTTAGCTTTTTTAATGGCACCCATCATTTCAAGCAAATTCAGACCATCTCTGATGCGCTTTGGATCGGGCCTTTCAAAAAAAGGAAAATTTTCAATATCGGATAATTTTAAATCAAGCATTTTCAGAATAACTGAGGCCAGATGAGTACGATGAATTTCGGCATCGGTGAATTCTGGCCGAGTTAAAAAATCTTCTTCGGCATAAAGCCGAATACAGATCCCATCCTCTAAACGGCCACAGCGGCCTTTGCGTTGATTCGCCGATGCCTGTGAGATAGCTTCAACGGGTAATTGCTGAACTTTTGTACGTTGATTATATCGACTGATTCTGGCAACACCGGTGTCAATTACGTAACGGATACCCGGAACAGTAAGTGAGGTTTCCGCAACATTAGTTGCCAGAACAATACGCCGACCCTGTGCCAGTTTAAATACCTTATCCTGTTCTGTGCGAGATAATCTCGAATATAACGGCAGTACATTGAGTTTATGTTGATATTTTTTTCGTAAAAACTGGGCCGCATCGCGGATCTCTCTTTCTCCAGGAAAAAAAGCCAGAATGTCCCCAGTACCTTCCTGTATTAATTCATCTATTGCATCCGCCAATGCCACCAGGGGTTCTCGGTGATTTTCAGTATTCACTTCAGCATTTTCATCATCGCTACTGAGTTCAATCAGTGGTCGATAACGAACTTCTACTGGATAGGTTCGACCACTCACCTCAACCACAGGTGCCTGATTAAAATGTCTTGAAAAACTTTGTGGGTCAATAGTAGCCGAGGTAATAATGACTTTGATTTCTTTTCTTTTTTTCAATAACTGATGCAGATAACCCAGAATAAAATCAATGTTTAAACTTCGTTCATGAGCTTCATCAATAATCAGCGTATCATAATCACTCAATAAAGGATCAGCGCTCATCTCCGCTAACAACATACCATCGG
>DRNA01000072.1 GCA_011322365.1 Aeromonadales bacterium
ATGCGACTAAAAAAAGGTGATAGCGTAACCAATATTGTTTTGCCAGCAATTGATGGCACAGAATTTAACCTTGAAAGTTTGCAGGGTAAGCGTTATATGCTGTCATTTTTTCGTTTTGCCAGTTGCCCGTTTTGTAATTTACGTGTCCATGAATTAGTCAGCCGATATAAAGAATTTGGCGATGATTTTCCCATAGTAGCTATATTTGATTCCTCATTAGCAAATCTTAAAAAACATACCAGAAGTCATCAGGCGCCTTTTCCCATTTTAGCCGATGAAACCAATCAGTGTTACAGAGCTTATGGGGTTGAGCATTCTTTCTGGGGAATGATAAAAGGAATGGTAACTCGCTTTCCTACGTTAATTAAAGGAATTTTTAAAGGTTATATACCATTAATTCCAGGAGGTAGTTTAATCACTATGCCAGCAGATTTCCTTATTGATGAAAATGGCATTATTCAGAGAGCATACTATGCTAAGGACGAAGGCGATCATCTACCCATTGACGAATTGAAAGCATTTGCTCTGATAGCTGATTAAGCTTCGGGTGGTTTTTTCAGGCGCTTATTTTGAGCATTGAAAATAAATATGCTTACCCAATAGCAACCAATACCAACGACATCCGCAACAACATCATTCCATTCAGTATATCGGTAACTGGTAAAAGATTGAGCCCATTCGATAAGTAGTCCAAAGGTAAATAATCCTAATACTTTGACCATTATATATCGACCTTCCACAAAGCTTTTGTCCGCCAGGAATGTAAGCACCAGGAAGGCAATAAAATGTTTAATCTTGTCACTGAAATCAGGAATGAAAGTCAGTTGAGAAGAGCTGGCTAATGCTAAAAAAACTATAGCAATCAGTGTAATAACAAAAGCAATTCTGTAAAAAAGGATTATTTTCCTTTCACTAAGTGGCAAAACGGGTTCTCCCTGATTATTTTCGATCTCTTTGCTCATCGAGTTGAAGGTGTTTTGATCTGGAGTATAGACGATCCATTATCCAAATTCCCATAACATTTTAAAAATAGTGGTTTAAGAAAACTCTGAATTTTAGTAAACTGTAGAACCTTCAGATGTTCTCGATTCTCCTGAACATAAAAAGTATCGGTAGTTAAGTATGGCTCGATTGGTTTTTGTCACTGGTGGCGTGGTTTCTTCATTGGGGAAAGGTATTGCTGCTGCTTCTCTGGCGGCTATTTTAGAGGCTCGTGGCCTGAAAGTCACCATAATGAAACTGGACCCTTATATTAATGTTGATCCGGGAACTATGAGTCCTTATCAGCATGGTGAAGTGTTTGTTACTGAAGATGGTGCAGAGACTGATCTGGATCTGGGGCATTATGAGCGTTTTATCCGCCCTAAAATGAGTCAGCTAAATAATTTTACTACCGGCAGAATATATTCTGATGTAATAGCCAAAGAACGCAGGGGTGATTACCTGGGTGCTACTGTTCAGGTGATTCCACATATTACCGATGCCATTAAAGAAAAAGTGCTTGCCTGTGCTAAAGGTTACGATGTAGCGATGGTTGAAATAGGTGGAACCGTTGGTGATATTGAAAGCCAGCCTTTTCTGGAAGCGATTCGTCAGCTGGGGATTGAGCTTGGGCGAGAAAATGCCATGTTTATGCACCTGACATTGTTGCCCTATATTCCTACGGCGGGCGAATTAAAGACCAAGCCTACTCAACACTCAGTTAAGGAGTTACGTTCTATTGGTATACAGCCTGATATTCTCATTTGCCGATCAGATCGCCCCATCCCGGGCAATGAAAAACGAAAAATCGCCCTGTTTACCAATGTGCCTGAAAAGGCTGTAATTTCGCTTAAGGATGTTCCCAGTATTTATCAAATTCCCTCTGTATTAAATGCTCAGGGTCTTGATGAACTGGTGATCAACCGATTTAAAATGGATACCAAAGCTGTAGATCTTTCCGAATGGGAACAGGTTTTATACGCTGAAGCCAATCCTAAAGGAGAAGTTACCATCGGTATGGTGGGAAAATATGTGGATTTAACCGATGCCTATAAATCATTAAATGAGGCACTCCGGCATGCGGGATTGCATACGCGTCAGACGGTGAATATTCGTTATATCGACTCAGAAGATCTGGAAAATAAGGGCACAGATGTACTCAAAGATTTAGATGCCATACTGGTTCCCGGTGGTTTTGGTGAAAGGGGTATCGAAGGCAAAATAGCGGCGTCAAAATATGCACGGGAAAATAATATTCCTTACCTGGGGATCTGTTTGGGACTGCAGGTTGCGGTGATAGATTTTGCTCGTCATGTGGCCGGGTTGAAAGATGCTCATAGTACTGAATTTAAGCTTGATTGTCAGAGCCCTGTTATTGGTTTGATTACCGAATGGATTAATACTGAAGGTAAAAAAGAATTGAGATCGGTAGCCTCTGATCTCGGCGGTACCATGCGTCTTGGTTCCCAACCCTGTTTAATGCAACCTGGCACACTGGGAAGAGAAGTCTATGGTGCTGATGTTGTGAATGAACGACATCGCCATCGTTATGAAGTAAACAATAATTTACTTCCTGACCTTGAAGCAGCGGGCTTAGTAGTTTGTGGGCGATCGGGTGACAATAATTTAGTGGAAATGATTGAAATACCGAACCACCCCTGGTTTCTGGCCACACAACATCACCCGGAATTTACCTCCACACCCAGAGATGGACACCCGTTATTTAAATCTTTTGTGGAAGCAACGGTTAAATATCGGGACAGTCATTCAGATAAATGATAGTTTTTATAGGGCTTTTTAACAGGAATAAATGACATGAAAATTAAACAGGTTATTGGCAGAGAAATTCTTGATTCCAGAGGGAATCCAACAGTAGAAGCCGAAGTAATACTAGATTCCGGTTTTTGGGGCGTTGCCTGCTCACCTTCGGGAGCATCAACGGGATCCAGAGAAGCGCTTGAATTACGTGATGGAGATAACTCCCGTTATAACGGCAAGGGTGTTTTAAAAGCTGTGGGGCATATCAATAATGAGATTGCTAAAGCGGTTATTGGTTTATCTGCTGATGAGCAACAGAAGCTGGATCAGGTAATGATAGATTTAGACGGTACGGAAAATAAAGAAAATCTGGGGGCTAATGCGATTCTTGCGGTTTCGCTGGCTGCTGCAAAAGCTGCAGCTAATGCTAAAAATATCCCCCTGTTTAAACAGATTAACCCCGATGGTCCCTACACTATACCCGTGCCGATGATGAATATTATTAATGGTGGTGAACATGCTGATAATAATGTGGATATTCAGGAGTTTATGATTGTTCCTGCCGGGGCTAAAACCTTTTCTGAGGCTTTACGTTGCGGTGCAGAAGTTTTTCATACGCTGAAATCGGTATTATCTGCCCGAGGCATGAGCACTGCTGTAGGTGATGAAGGCGGTTTTGCCCCTGATCTGGAATCAAATGAAGACGCGCTCCAGGTAATCAGTGAAGCCATTACCAAGGCGGGCTATGTTTTGGGAAAAGATGTATTTTTAGCTTTGGATGTGGCAAGTTCAGAAATCTACCGAGACGGGAAATACCATCTGGATGCAGAAGGAAAATCGTTAACGGCAACAGAATTTACTGACTACCTCGAAGGATTAGTCGACCGTCACCCTGTTATTTCCATTGAAGATGGCATGGATGAAGCGGACTGGGAAGGTTGGAAAATATTAACCGACAGACTGGGTGATCGCATTCAACTGGTGGGCGATGATTTATTTGTCACCAACACCAAAATTCTCGCCGAAGGGATTGAGAAGCATGTTGCCAATTCCATTTTAATTAAATTAAATCAGATAGGCACATTAACTGAGACATTAGCTGCCATAAAAATGGCCCATGATGCCAACTATACTAGCGTGATTTCTCATCGTTCTGGCGAAACTGAAGATACTACCATTGCCGATCTGGCGGTGGCGACCGCTGCAGGTCAGATAAAAACCGGATCGCTTTGTCGCTCGGACAGGATCGCCAAGTATAACCGCTTACTGCGCATTGAACTTTATCTGGCAGGTGAGGCCATTTATCCGGGATTGAATGCTTTTAAAGAGGAATTTTAAAATGACAAAATCGACCGGGTACAAACATTGTAACCCTTTCCATCTGGCGATGCCGGTTGATAATCTGGATCAAGCGAGAGAATTCTACGGTACTATTCTTCAATGTGAGCAGGGGCGAAGTTGTTCACACTGGATTGATTTTGATTTTTTTGGTCATCAGTTTGTAGCGCATAAAGTGGATAAATCTTTACTGAATACGCAGCCTGAAAATGAAGTTGATGGCCTTCAGGTACCGGTGCCTCATTTTGGCGTGGTGCTGGACTGGGATCACTGGCAGCAACTGGCAGCCAGGTTAAAATCTCTGAATATTCACTTTATCATTGCACCCACTATTCGTTTTGCCGGTAAAACAGGGGAACAGGCGACGATGTTTTTTAAAGACCCCGCCGGCAATTCACTCGAATTTAAAGCTTTTAAAGATCCTGAACAACTATTTGCAAAGTAGCTCTTGACCCTTACCTTACGTCAGACTCTATAGTTATGATGAGTGAGGAAAGTAGAGAGAAAATATCATGTTAAAAATTGGTGAGCTAGCAAAAAGAACGGGGCTTAGTGTCAGGACACTGCATCATTATGATGAATTTGGTTTACTGACGCCTTCAGGCCGCACAGAAGCTGGTTATCGTCTGTATTCCATGCAGGATGTCAAACGATTACAACATATTTTATCCCTCAAGCAACTGGGCTTTTCGCTGAAAAAAATAACTGAAGTGCTTAGTGCTGAAACGCTTTCCTTATCTCAGACCATAAATGAGCAAATTCAATTAGTTGAAAAAAACGTTCAATCACAAACAGCTTTACTGCAGCAATTAAACTGTTTGAAAGATAAATTTTCCAGCGGAGAGAATATTGCCATTGATGATTTTCTAGACACGATGGAGATGATGAAAATGTATGAAAAATATTTTGATGAGGAACAGTTAGCAAAATTAGCTAAAGTACGTGGGGAATTAGGTGAAGAAAAAATTAAGGAGTTAGGGCAGAAAAACTGGCCAGTGTTAATCGCTAAAGTAAAAAAAGCCATGGATGATCATCTTGAGGTGGATTCGGAAGAAGTTCAGGTGTTGGTCAAACAATGGATGGAACTGGCAAATCAGTTTACCGGTGGTGATAGTCGGGTTGCAACCAGTGTTAGTAAAATGTACCAACAGGAAAAAGGTTTACAGGATAAAACCGGAATTGATCAATCCATGATGACTTTTATCTCACGGGCATGGAAGCATAGCAATTCTAAAGCCTGCAATAAATAAGAGGTTTAACATCAAAGACAAGGATGTCTAAATAAATATCGAAATCAATAGCTTATCTGCTATTTGTCTGCTACAACTAGAGTTATGCTTTGTTGTAAAAAGCGATATTATAAATACGCTATTTTTGTTTGCCTGTTATTCGGACTGATAAATATCAGTGCTGAAGGGTTTTTGACGCCCGACAAAATGAATACGATAAAAAAACGCTATGGTCAGGCGGCATATGAGCGCGTGCAACAATGGATGTTATTATTGAATCAGAAAAAAATAACAAATGATGCTGATAAGTTGAAGCTGGTGAATGATTTTTTTAACAAAGCAACGTTTGTCAGCGATCGTGAGCATTGGAAAAAGCAGGACTACTGGGCAACACCATTAGAAATGCTTATTACCAATGGTGGTGATTGTGAAGATTTCTCGGTGGCAAAATATTTCAGTTTACGTGAAATGGGCATGAGTATGGCGCGTTGACTCATATTAAAAGGTAACCGAAACTTATAATCGTAGCCTCACATTAGAAGACACCGAAACTAATTTAAAAATAGTCTTAAGTTTTCGTTCAATTGAAGCTTTCAGTTTAAACGGATCAAGGGTTTGATAGCGAGC
>DRNA01000073.1 GCA_011322365.1 Aeromonadales bacterium
AAAATTTAAAAAACAGGTTAATCACTGATTTAACCGAACTTAAAGGTTTAGATATTAATAATTTACTCAGACAACGATATGATCGTCTAATGGGATATAGTTCTCTGGAGAATTAGCGCAGAACATGAAAAGTGGGGGTGGCGGATCTTTTATTGCTAATAAAAACAAATCAGAAAAAGAATTGCTGGAGGATGTATCAAACTTTTTAAATCAAAACATTCCCTCTGAAACCAGAACAGTTTGGGTTGGTTTTTCAGGTGGACTTGATTCAACCGTGCTACTTTATCTAATCAAACAAATTTTTAAACAAAAAAAAATTAAAAAAAAATATCTTCAAGCCATTCATATTAATCACAATATGCAATCTGAAGCCGTCCAATGGGAGCAACATTGTCAGAAGGTTTGTGATGATTTAAACATCTCACTGATTGTCGAACAGGTGAGCTCTATTCAAGCTAATGGTTATGGTTTAGAACAGGCTGCAAGAGAAGAAAGGTTTAATCTTTTCGAAAAAAATATGGAGGAAAATGATGTGTTATGCCTGGGGCATCACTTACAGGATCAGGCTGAGACCTTTCTGTTTCGAGCCATTCGTGGTTCGGGTTTGCACGGTCTGGCAGCGATGGAATCAAGGAAACAGAGAGGGACTTTTGTTTTATTAAAACCCTTTCTCGGCACAGATCGCAAAACCCTTGAAATGATTGCCAGAAAAAACAAACTGGAATGGATTGAAGACCCTAGCAATAACATCAATAATTTTGATCGCAACTTTTTAAGAAATGAAATATTCAAACCCATTCGTTCACGATGGCATGATATTGACTCAAGATTCGCAAACGTGGCTGATTTATGCAGGGAGCAGGCAGGTTTACTAAATGATTTGGCCTCAGAAGATGCTCGCATGGTAAAATTGTCTGGAAATAATCTTTCAATAGAAGCATTGCAACAATTATCTGCAGGCAGAATTAGAAATTTGCTGACATGGTGGTTTAGAAGTGAAAATTTGCAGATTCCATCTCGATTAAGAGTAACTGAAATACAACAAACATTGTCTACTGTAAAACTCGACGGCAGATTTGAACAGAGTATTGGACCTTATCAATTACGACAAAGTGGCCGACAGCTTTTCCTTATTCCGACAGAATTATCTGCAAATATTCAAAATCAGTTGTTTGAAAAAAACATGGTCAGAAAGAAGGATTATCTGCAGTTAAATTATAGCTTTGCCGGATTTGAAATTATCATTGAACTGAAATCAAAGGATATTGGAAACATTCCTGATAACAGCATAAACATAAAATTCGGTATTGATCAAAAAAGTATTTTTTTTAAAAATCATCAGTTTCATAAAACAATAAAGAATATTTTTCAGGAAAATAATATCCCTATCTGGTTGCGTGATAAATTCCCCTGTTTATATTATGAGGAAGTAGTGTACGCTATCTGTGGGGTTGGAAACCTGAAACAGGAGAGACAAACGGAAGCTTTAGTGGATTTAACAACAACTGTAGTTGTTAAATGGGGTTTATCCGGGCATTTTAAAATCACGGATAAAATCTTTTAATCTGGATTGAGGCATGGGTTTTGAAAATAAATAACCTTGTCCTCGATGATAGCCAAGTGCTGTCAGAGTTGATAACTGATCCAGGGTTTCAATACCTTCTGCTATGGTACCCATATTTAAACTCGAAGCCAGTAGTTTAATGGTTTTAACAATGGCCATATTCTCTTTTCTAAGGTGCAGTGATTGCACAAATGTCTGATCAAGTTTCAGTACATCGAAGGGAAAATTGTGTAGATAATTTAAAGAAGAATAACCAGTACCAAAGTCATCCAGATATATTTCTACGCCATGAATTTTCAGACCACTGATTAATGTTTTTGCACTTTGAAAACTATGTACCAGTACGCTTTCTGTTATTTCCAGTTTTAATTTCTGGCCGGAGATCTGGTGTTTTTCTAACAAACCTTCAATCAGTTCCAGCGGTTCACCCAATGCAATTTGCTTGGGTGACATATTGACACTAAGACTTAAGTTAGCCAGCAGATTAGAGTTTTCCCAGTTTCTTAATGTGTTACATGCCATGTCAAGAACCTTGGCACCGATCTCCAGAATTAATCCCGTTTCTTCAGCTATAGGAATAAAAATTGATGGACTAACCTGTCCAAGTTTGGGATGGTTCCAACGTAACAGTGCTTCCATGGAGACAATTTTTGCTGTGGTTAGATTAACAATAGGCTGGAAGTATAATTCAAGTTGTTCATTTTCTACTGCACGTTTTAATTCATGTTCAAGTTGAAGTCGATCTCGTACCCGTTCATGCATACTTTCATCAAACAAACAAAATCTGGCTTTCCCCTCAGATTTCGCCTGATACATTGCAGCATCAGCATCCCGCATAACTTGCTCTGGAGAATCCGGTTCTGAAGATGACAGCCTGATACCAATACTGCATGTACTGGAAATTTCCTGTTCATCAATAACAATACTTTCCTGCAAACTTTTCTGTATGCGTTCGGCAATTTCGATAACATATTTTTCACTACTGATCCCATCAAGTAATATAGAAAACTCATCACCGCCCAAACGTGAAACGGTATCTTTGGGCCGGACACATTCAAGTAGCCTTTTTGCCACCCAGTTTAATAACATATCACCAGCGTGGTGTCCCAGACTGTCGTTGATGATCTTAAATCTGTCCAGATCAAGAAATAGAACTGCAAAAGGTTGTTCTTCATCACGGCTAATTCGTGCCAACGCATGAGAGAGGCGGTCATGAAACAGCACACGATTGGGTAGTGTGGTTAAATTATCGTGCAGAGCATCATGTTCTAACTGTTTTTCGATATTTTTTCTTTCTTCAATATTAGTCAGTAAAACAGAATTTGTTGCTTCCAGTTCACGGGTTCTTTCATGGACTCGTTTTTCGAGTTCATCATTGACCAATTTTAGCTTTTTATTTGCAGAGGCAATAGATTCAGCATCTTTTTTCCTTAAAATAGCAGTTGCAATATGACGACCAACAAAGGTTAAAAGTGTTTTTTCTCTATCAGTGTAGTTATTTTCTCTATCATAGCTTTGTACTACCAGTACTCCAAAAGTGATTTTATTGTCCTTAAGTGGTACACCTAACCAGGACTCGGCAATTTTTCCTCGTCCGGGGAACTTACGTTTATTACTTCTTGAATAAAGTGTGGAGCGCCCACTATTAATCACCTGTTCAGTCAGACCCTGGTTAGATTTGAGCAGCCTGGGCTTACCAATTTTTTCAAATTCATCATGGTAGTATGGAAATTCTATCATCTTACGTTCGTCATCAAGTAACGCAACATAAAGATTCCTGGAATACATTAGTTCATCAATAATGTTATGAATTTTACTGAAGAAATCCTTTAAATTTTGAGATGTGTTGGTCAATTCTGTAATTTTGAAGAGTACCGATTGTAATTTTTCGGCACGTTTTCTTTCCTGAATTTCACCCTCTAAATCTTTATTGATAAATTCCAGTTGGGAGGTACGACTTTGAACTCGGTCTTCAAGTAGTGTATTAGCATCTTGCAATTCCTGCTCAAATTGTTTACGTTTGAGTACCAGGGCGATTTGGCGGGAAACGAATTGTAGTAATTCTTCATCTTCTTTTGAATATTTAAATTCTTCTTTATAACTTTGTACAACTAGCGCGCCAAGGACTTTATTTTTATATTTTAACGGTAATCCTAGCCAGTCAATACATTCGGCACCATAGTTTTCAATATGGCCCTGTTTTTCCATCAGGTTAAGTTTATCACCATCAGCGTGAAGTATTTCCCCGGTTCTTAACACAAAGCCTGTAGCCGTACGGCGCAGCGTATTAACTGGTAATTCCGCCAGGCTACTGATATCAACGGTGTCGACAGAATCTACAAAATAAACAAATTGGACCGTTTTTTTGCTTTCATCATAAAGTGCCAGGAAAAAGTTTTCAGCATAGGTGAGTTCGGCGACAGTATCATGAATAGCCTGATAAAATTCTTCCATGGATTCAGTTTCTGCTGAGATTTCCGTTATACGGTACAGAGCCGCCTGAATTGTCTGGGATTGAGACAACTGGGCATCAATGGTGGATAATTTATTTATCTGGCTAATATTCATGCTCACCAAAAAAACGACAAGTTGGAGGCGGATAGTTGCTACTAACTATAGACGAGCCAGAGCTATTTTGCTAAATATTATCTGAAGGAGATACTGTGGAGGGAGGAACAGTATTTTCTGGTAACTCTTTGTTATTGGTGAAAAATTCTAAAATTTCTGCTCTTCGCTTTATGGCATCCTCATACCCATGCTGGATAAGCTCTTTAGTATAGGATTTTTCAAAAAGAAGGTAACTTAAAATATTACTACTATCGCCATTGGTAATTCCCACGCGATTTAGAAAAAATCGCAACAGTTTTGGCAGACTGTTTATATGCAGGGTAGCCAGTTCATCAACATCAATTGTGGGAGAAAATCTTAGAAAATCAATATGTTTAAGCTGAGTTCCCTTTTTTTTGAGAGTTTTTTCAGGAATCAATTTTAGTGTGGCATTAATGCGTTGTAATCTTTCTAAATCGCCTTCCAGAGAGTCGGTAAATACACTATCCATCAATCGACCACTAATATCGGCTATGCTGGGATAATTGACCTGCAGCGGGCGAGTTTCCTGAAAATCGTCGGGTTTATCGATAGAAATTACAACGATTTTATCTGCTCCCATGTGTAAAGAAGGGCTAATTGGTGAGAGAAAGCCAACGCTACCATCACCGAAATATTCACGATTGATTTTTACCGCGGGAAAGACTATTGGTATGGCAGATGAAGCCATAAGGTGTTTAACATTGATATGGTGTCTAATGCCGACACGGTGATAACGTTTCCAGTTACTTACTTCAGCAACGGATTGATAAAAGGTCACTGAATCGCCAGAAAGGTAGCCAAATGCCGTCACACTGACTGCGTGCAGATGGCCATCAACAATATTTTTATCAATTTTCTCAAAAGGAATGACGCCATTAAGAAATTCTCTTAAAGGCTCATTCATAAAAAGTGATAGTGGTTTTCTTTTGGCACCAGATGATCGTAGAAACTGTCCAATCCAGCGAAAAGTGTTTTTTATCAACCCCGGCCATCCCACACGATAAATACGAGAAACATGCAATGTTGACCAGGCCTGCTCTAATCTGCGGATGCCAATACGAGGGCGGTTGGCATGAGCGGCCATAAAAGTACTGTTAATAGCACCTGCCGAAGCTCCGGCTATAACCTGAAAGGGGTTTTTGCCATCATTGGGGATGATTTCAAGAATACCTTTAATGACA
>DRNA01000074.1 GCA_011322365.1 Aeromonadales bacterium
ATAAACTTTTGTTGATTGAGAAACTGCATAATATCAAAAAACAGGATTCCTGATTGATAAAATTTCATCAAATCCATGTTTGTCCATTGTTGGAGCAGTTGAATTTTATGTTCAAAAAAAAGAGGATCAGAAGAAAAACTGCTTATGCCTCCAGCTTTAAAATTTGAAATGGTCAAATTAATATATCTGGTTTCTTTAAAGTGAAGAAGTTTAAAAATTCTCAGAAAAAATTCATAATCAGATGCTATAGGGTAGTTTGTATTATATAAACCATATTGTTTAAATAAGCTATGGTGAAAAAAACTGGCAGGATGAGGAATAGTTCTAAAGCATAGGCGATACCTGTCAAATGGCCCCCAATAAAGTCTTTTATTTCCTTCGTGGTAAAAGTTCCCATAAATTAATTTGGGCTCATCTTCAAGTGCACGTGAGATTTTATCTAAAACTCCAGAGTTTAGGGTGTCTCCGGCATTAAGGAATAAGTAGTATTTACCTTTTGCCTTATTGATGCCCTTGTTCATGGCGTCATAGATCCCTTTATCAGCTTCGCTGATCCAGTAACTAATATTTTGTTCATATTGTTTTATTATATGACAGGTATTATCGGTGCTGTTCCCATCAATAATAATATATTGAAGATCCTTAAAATTCTGGCTTATAACACTTTTTATTGTTTTTTCTATATCAGATTCAGCATTAAAAGTAACAGTAATTATTGTGATTAAGAATTGAGGCGTTGAATTTGCAGCAGTTAAAAAGGCAGAATTTATCATTTAATTTTTTTACGTTCAAATACAAAGTCATTACCGTTTCTTGAAACGATTAGATAACCAGAGAATCGTAATAACAGGCAATATAAAATTCTGTTGTTTGTTATCATTTTTTCAAGAAGATTTTTTCCATGGTGGAATTCAATTAATAAATAGTCTGGACGTATTCCACATAAAATCAGATCTAATATTACCCTGTATTCTGCACCCTCAATATCCATTTTTAATGCTTTTATTTTTTGAGCATTTATCTGCAAAAGGAAGTCTTTAAGGCGAATGCATTCAGCCATAAATCCATCTTTGGTATTATGTCGGTTTCCTATTGAGTGAGAAACATGGTTTTTGTTACCAGGCTCGTAAAAAAATATATGAGTATTTTTATTTAATAAGCCTACAGGATAAAATTTAAGGCAATTAAAAACCTGTTTATCCTGAATGTAAAAATCTTTGTCTGAAAAATTAATAGCAGCCGGTTCTCCATTGGTTATTTTTTTCTTTGTATCTTTAAAATGAAGTTGTGCCCTTGGGGTCGGATCAAGTATATGAACATGACAGCAAAATTTATGTGCAAGGAATATATCAAATGATATATCTTCTCCAGCACCAGCTGAAATGATAATATCATCTTTGGATATCCCTTTTTCCGGGAAGTACCATCCGCCATAAACCGTTCCTAGTCGTTTTAATGGAATGTCCGGTTCAGCAGATAATTTTCTGAGTATATAGTTTGCCAGCTTATTCATTACAGGTGTCTTTTTGCCAGCCTGGATCAGCTAATGTCATAAATCTCTTAAAAATATCAGGTTCAATAAAGATGTTTTCCGGTAAGTTTAGGGTGTTTTCAGTACTCTGACTTAAGTTATTCGTATAATTACTATTATGGCCACAATTTTCACCAGTACCATCAAGTCCAATATTATCAATATAAGAAGATACAGGACAAAGACACATACCCTGATGTTTATAGTGTGTATACACCCATCGACAGGCCCATACATCTTTACCATCAGTTACACAGCTGTTTAGAGTTTTTAAACTATTGCTGCCAATCCAGTATTGATAGGCTGATGTTTCTGTTTCGTTGGTGCAAAAGTCCTGAAAATTCTTCATAGACCAGTCAGCTTTTAACCATCGATCCTGCCATGTTGCCCATCCCCAGCACTGCATTCTCGGTATGTAATATACATCATAAGGATATGAATCTGGAATGGACAATAAATGTTCTGGATAATTAAATGCAGAAATAGAAAAAACACTGCACTTATCTTTATATGTGGTAAGACACTTATTAAAATATTGTAATGTTGTAGGGGCTGTAATTAAATCCTCTTCAATAACAATCACTGTGCCGTATTGAGAAATTACTTTGCTAACACCATCAATAATTGAATTTGCAAGTCCCTTGTTGCTGCTTTGTTTTATTATCTTTACAGATTTAAATCCCTTAATATTACTGATAATATTACGTACCTCCTGTACTTTATTTTCCTCTTCCCTGTTTTTAGCCGCATCGCTGAAAACAAACAGATCTGTTTTATCGGCATCTATATTTTTACACAATGCCTCTAGTGTTTTCCTGGTATGCTCTGGCCGTTTATAAACAAATAAAGCTACTGGTGTGTATTTTTTTATTTTATTAATCATTTAGAGTAAGGTTTTATATAAGTTAATATATTTATCGACTATTTTATCAGGATCATGAAGCTTTTCTGCTTTTTTTCTTACCTTATTTTTTAACGCTTGTGTATTATTATCAAGAACCCAGGCAATTCCCTCTGCTAATTCATATGAACTGTAAGGATTAGCAAGATAACCGTTTTGTTGATGATCTATCATATCAGGCATACCACCAATATTAAATCCAACACAGGGAATACCACAACAGGTAGCTTCCTTTATGACATTGGGAAGATTATCCATTTCTGATGGCAGGACAAAAATGTCAGCTGTATTATAGGCTTTTATAAGTAATTCTTCATCCTGTATGGTTCCCAGATAATGAACTCTATAACTTTCAAGATAAGTCGTATTATTATTTTCAGAACCAAGAACAACAAGTTCGACCTGTTCAGGAGAATACCTTGCTTTTAAATAGCTTAATGAGTCTTTTAAATAACCGAACCCTTTGCGTCGATCCAAAGTTGCTCCCATGGATCCAAACATAATAAGTTTTTTTTGTGAAGGAAGCCCAAATAGGCTACGGACTTTATCCTGGGGAAATGGGTGATATTTTTTTGTATCAACTGGGTTTGGAATATTAACAATTTTTCTGTTTTTTAGTAGAATACTTTCTTCAGCACACTGCTTTAACCATTTGCTGGGAGTAACGATGGTAAAATCGGAATTTTTCCAGCTCCATTTTTTATATAACCAGATTAATCGATTTAAATCAAGGCCTCTTTCATGAGGTGGTCTGTTACTGGTAAGGTAACCTTCAGCATAACGTTTCGGGTCTTCCGGTAATGAATAGTGTTCTGCACCACTTATGGCCCACATATCAGGCAATTTCCAGACAACGGGTTTATTAATTCTAGTAATACCCCTGATACTAATGGTGTCATCACCGATCCAATGCATCTGGACAATATCTGCTTCAAGAGAATTGATGTATTTTTCAGCTCCATTAGGTAATAAGTTCATCGAACGGTTGACTGAATTTCTGGTTGTATAAGTGTGGCGCAAACGGCGATTGAAATATTTAAGGGCAAAATTACGTATTTTGCTTTCAGGTAAGGTATCTATAGTAGGATCTGAGCCATTTTTGTTAACCACTAACAAGCGTGAATCAAGTCCATAATTTAGCATAGCATGGTGTAATCTGGAGGCTCCGATAGAAGCCCCTCCACCTGAATTGGAAAAACAAAGATGCAGAATTTTCATTATTTAAAAATTAATCCTTATAGACTGTCTGAAATTGGTTGTAGATTTAAGGGCTCTACCTGAAACAGGTTATAAGCTGATTGTTCAGTTCATTTTTGCTTTATCGTACTTCGGACTCGTATTAGACTCAATTTTTTTATATTCTGGCCGATATGTTATTGTAGCAGGTATTTAACATAGCTTAATCTGATTGGCTGCTAAAAACTTATGATAATTAATGAGGGTTATTTTGACGTTTGAGGAATTTTCCAAATTTAAAATCCGGAAACTTTATGCTGGAGATATTGTTCATAGAGCAAATAAATATGATGGTTTTGTTGGACTGTCACTGACTCGGGATAACGAAAATCATATAAAATTTGATATTACTCAAGATTTTCCCTTACCAGAGAATAGCATTGATGTTTTTCAGGCGGAAGATGTTTTTGAACATATTCCTTATAGAAAACAGGCGCTTATAATAAACCGAATATATTCTATATTAAAACCGGGAGGCCTGTTTCGTTTATCTGTTCCTGATTATAATTGTGATCTCCTGTATAAACGAGCCTTATATAATTATAAAGGTGAAATAGTTTTTGATCCAGGAGGAGGAGGAACACTGGAAGCACCAGGGCATGTCTGGTTCCCAAATTATAATAATGTCCTTGCTATTATCAAAAACACCCTGTTTTATCAACAAGGACAGGTTAATTTTTTGCATTATTATCTAAACAGGGAGAATTTCGTCCTAAAAAAGATTGATTATACTAAGGGGTATATTGCACGAACTCCTGATCATGATAAAAGGGTGCAAAATCCTGTCCGGCCCATGTCTATTGTGCTTGATTGTTTTAAATGACTTTCTAACGTTTATTTAGAATTCAGGAATATTTTATGAAAGTTACCATTTTTTTTTCTAAAGGGAGAGATTTTAGGGCACAGTGTATTCAGGCGCATATTCCTAAGAATATAAAAACAGAACTGGTTAATATTGATAGCCTGCAGGGTTCCCTTTTTTCTCGATTATTGGGGGTTGTAGTTCATTTGTGGCCATTCTGGCATAAAAACTATATTGTTCTCATAATTAGTGCAGATATGCTTGGTTTTTCATCACTTCTAGTTAAATATGCTTATGGTTTACGGAGTCGAATTATTGTTGATTTTTATGATATTTTCGGTTTAAGAAAGAACAGAAGCAATGATAAAATAATGACTTCCTATAGAAATAATGAAATATCAATATTCCAAAATGCTGAAATGTTTCTGGCTCGCAGCTTTGAATTGAATCAATACAGAAGGCGTTTTTCAACAGATAATAAGAAATTTCTGTTTCTTCCTGATTTTTATCCACTTAAGGAAGATAATAGTATAAAATCACAAAAATTTCCCAGTAACAGAATAGTTTTTCTGGGTAATTTCAGTATGGAATATATGCTCAAACTGGATAGACTCGGTAAAGATTTTATAGTTGATGTTTATTTATGGCATGGACTCGATCCAGTACAGCTGCAGAAGCAATGTCAGGATATTCAGGTTAGGGTTAATTTTTATCAATCTATTCCTATGGAACGTTTTGACGAGGTTTTAAGTCAGTATTATTTTGGTATTATTTTGTTGAGCGAAAACTCTAATGTTTACCATTATTCTGCCGCTATTAAATATATGTCCTATTTAAAGGCAGGAATTAATATTATAACTGATCCCAGGCACAGGATCTCTCGCTGGTATGCCAGATATTTTAAAGAGCGGTTTTTCCTGGTGGATGATCGTAATCTGGATTCTGTTTCTGTAAAAAGTCTGTCTGAGTTTATTGACCAGCAGAGAATACTGGATGGTAAAAGAAACTCAATAAAAACCCAGGCCGTCTCTAACAGACTAACAAAAAAAATGGACGTATTTTTAAATGGTTAAAATGACCACTATCATTTCTTATTTATATTCTGGCTGTATTTTATTATGAAGGCATTAATTACGGGTGGGTGTGGCTTTATTGGTAGTCATCTTGCTGAAATTTTGTTAACTCAGGGGCATGAGGTGATTATTATTGATAATCTTGAATCAGGCAGACTTAACAATATTGAACACCTTCAGTCTCAGTCAGGCCTGACTTTTTATCAATATGATATTCTGGATTTTGACAAAATTGAACCCTGTTTCAAATCCGTAGACTGGGTTTTTCATCTTGCAGGAATGGCTGATATTGTGCCATCGATAGATGACCCCGGAAAATATTATCACTGTAATGTTACAGGCACTTTTAATGTACTTGAAGCGGCAAAAAATCAACAGGTAAAAAAACTGGTTTACGCTGCTTCTTCATCCTGTTATGGGATCCCCGATTCTTATCCAACGCCTGAAACAGCAGAGATCCGACCTCAGTATCCTTATGCATTAACTAAATATATGGGTGAAGAGCTTGTTTTGCACTGGGGACAAACCTATAAAATCCCTGTCATGTCACTACGGCTTTTTAATGTTTATGGACCACGTTCACGAACTGCCGGGGCATACGGTGCTGTGTTCGGTGTTTTTCTCGCACAAAAATTTCATAATAAACCATTTACTGTCGTAGGGGATGGCACACAAACCCGGGATTTTACCTATGTTACAGATGTGGCCAGAGCATTTATAAAGGCGGCTGAATCCTCATTGACAGGCAAAATACTGAATGTCGGGAGTGATAATCATTATAGTATTAACTACCTGGTAAAACTGCTTGGGGGAGAAATTACTTATGTTCCAAAACGTCCTGGAGAGCCGGACTGTACTTATGCTGATACAGGAAAAATTCAAAAATTATTAGACTGGAAACCTGAAGTAAGCTTTGAGGATGGTGTGTCTATTATGCTTCAGCAACTTGAAAAATGGCAAGATGCTCCAGTGTGGAATCCTGATTCAATCAAACAGGCAACAGCAACATGGTTTGAGTATCTGGGTTCTTAATTTTAATGAGTTTACATTTAAAAGAGCGTTTAGAACTTTTTGTTAAAGTTTTGTCTGAATCCAGTGTTTTCATTGGTGGTACATCATATTCTATGGAATATGGTTTAAATAAAGCATTTAATACCTTACTGGGCTTACGTGAGTTAAATCGGGACCTCTATATTATTGGCAATGGTGGAAGTACCGCTGTAGCCAGTCATGCGGTCGTTGATTTTCTAAATGTTGGAAATTTAAGTGCCCATACTCTTCATGAAGCCGCTGTTCTTACCTGTATGTCGAATGATTATGGCTATAAGCATGCTTATTCAAATATTATTCGACGTATAATTAAAAAACAGGATGTGTTAATTGCAATCAGTAGTTCAGGACAGTCTGAAAATATTCTTAATGGTGTAACAGAAGCAAGAAACCAGGGCGCTTTTGTTATAACTCTTACTGGCTTTAATTGTCTGAATAATCTTAAGAATATGGGAGATATTAATTTCTGGGTTGATAGTTATGACTATGGTATGGTTGAAATTGCCCATCAGTTTATATTGCATAATCTTGCAGACCGCTTTAAAGATAAGGATAATCAATAAATATGAAAAATGTGCTTGTCTATGGCATTTTTAATGTGCTGCATCCAGGTCATATTCGTTTACTGCGTTTTGCAAGTGAATGTGGTCAACATTTAACCGTTGCGGTGCAGTCTGATAAATCCTTAAATCAACCCTTTACAGTGCCCGAAATAATACGTCTGGATGGTATTAAAAGTATCAGTTATGTTAATGATGCTTTTATTACAGATAAATCCATAGTTGATCTGGTAAAGCAGCTTAAACCTGATATTCTGGTTAAAGGACGGGAATTTGAAGGGCAAAATAATGAAGAAGATCTTATATTAAAAGAATACGGCGGAGAACTGGTTTTTGATTCAGGAGAAACACTTTATTCTTCGCTTGAGATTTTAAAAAAAGAATTAAATGCCTCTGAACCGCTGTCAATACATTATCCCTGTGCCTATTCTCAACGACATGGTATCTCTAGTTCTGAATTAAGCGAACAGTTAATTGACTTTTCCAGATTACGAGTACTTGTGATCGGTGATCTGATCCTGGATGAATATATTTTTTGTGATCCGTTGGGAATGTCACAGGAAGATCCAACCATAGTGGTGACTCCGATTGAACAAAAATTATTTCTTGGCGGTGCGGGTATCGTGTCAGCTCATGCGGCCGGGTTAGGAGCGAAGGTTAATTTTCTTACTGTAACTGGAGAAGATGAGTCTTCCAGAAAAGCTCAGAAAATGC
>DRNA01000075.1 GCA_011322365.1 Aeromonadales bacterium
ATAAAAAATACATTGGTGCCAGATATTGTCCAGAAATTGAACATGTAGCAGGGGTACTAAAGGAATTACAGTCACAACTTAAAAAAATAAAAAAAAGGGTAGGTGATGGGCAGAATGCCTGGATTGAATATCATAATTTATATACCGTATATTCAATATATGCACAGGGGTTTTTAACAGGAATACGTTCAGTAACAAATCCATTTGTTAATCCGTCTTCAATTCTTGAAGAAGATCAATGCATTGTATTCAGGGATAAAGATTCTGATGATCAATTTCATACTCGCATAGCACCTCTCCATCCCTGGATCAAAAAAATTGCAGACAATTATCATAAGCATAGAAATGCAGTACTGGTACGCCTGGCGGCTTTAAATCCTGCGGCAGTCCTGGAGCTAACAAATGATAATAGAATGAAGAATGATTTTGTGTTCTTCTTAAATGATGCGGGAAACTGGCATCAAGTACAACCAGGAGAGTTAAAGGAGAGGTTTGAAGGACTAACTGATCTGCCGATTAACTCAAACCGAAAACTTATACGCAACTTTTTACTTGAGAATAATGTACCGGTTCATGCTATTGATACCCTCCTGGGACATGCCAGTCGAGGAGAGCCATTTTGGGGAACATGTGCCACTCACTCTTTCAAAGACTTAAGCAATGAAATAAATAAAGGGCTTACAAAACTCATAAATTCTATTGAGTTAAAAGTGCTTGAAGGCCTGAGTGTATGAATATTAAAGCACTGGATAGTTTGTTAAGCCAGGTTGTTGAGGCAGTAATTCCCAGGCTGATAAAAAAACAAATGAAGCCAGGAGATGGAGTTACAAAAGATGAATTTGAACAAATTTTTTACCGTTTATTGCTCAGTACAGATATTGATACTGCCAACAAGCTAATAAAGCAGTTTAACCAATATCTGATCTCTGTAGGTGCGGTTAAATATGACGAAAACCCAGGGATTTCTATTGTACGAATCAAAAGGCCTGCAGCTAGAATTACGGTTGATGGTGTTCATGATCTGCGTTGGCTAAGTAGTCTGGAAACGTTATTTTTATCATCTTTAGATGTTCTGTCCTCAGATCTGGAGAAAAGAACAGGCCAGCTGATTTTCTCAGCAATCAGATATGGAGGCTTACTCCGGTCAGCACAAATCAAATTATTTATGAACTTAATATGTGAGCCACCCCATTATTTAGATGGACATATCTGGTTTGAAATAGAAGAGAATAATAATGAAGGGACTCAGATCTGGAATCCGGATCCGCTTACACTGGCATTGCTATACAACTGGTATGAAGATTTAATGCATATTAAGTTAAAGGATGCTTTAAAAGAGAAAAGAACGGTTTTTCAATGGATTCATATAATAAACCGTTTTTTTAATCAGGATAAAAAGAAGACTAAAAAAATTTCTCCAAAAAAACTGATTAAAGCAATAAGTTCTCGATTAAGTTTATCTATGCCAGCGCTTCTGGTTGATTGTGCTCAGGGTGTTCATGATTCAAGAACTATTCACCCTGATGTTTATTGCCGCCTGATCACTGCAAAATCACCTGTTCATAATATAGACTGTATTGAACCACCTCAACAACAATCGACAAGACAGAAAACTATACAGAAAATTAATACGGCACACAAATCAGGCCTGAAAGATAACGAATTATTACTGAAAATCGGTCAATTACTCAGAAGTGTTAATAAAAGGGGGCAAATTGCTAAAGAGATAAAAGACTTAATTGATACCCTGTCACCAGAGTGTAATCCGATCACGGTTTATTTATGTCAGTGGATAAGTATTCGGCTGACTCACAACAACAGATGGGGAAACCGGTATAAGGCTAAATCTGCCTATACGCGTTTACGTTCAATCGCCAGACGGCTTGGTGGATGGATGGGGTCGGAAGATCCAACGAAAATGGGCGTACAAAAATTAATAGAGATTTATGAAGAAGTCATTGACTCCGTAGATACTATTAGTCTGAGAGCCTCTATTGCAAAAAATCTCCGGGAATTTCAGGAATTTTTAGAGGATGAGTGGGGTGCGGAACGTATAACAAGTGATGCCCCCTGGGCTGGATATAATAAAGGCGGCAGTAATGTTGATGCTAAAATCATTTTGCCGGAAGAATATGCAACGGCTACAAACTTCTATTTTAAACAGATAGAAAAAGAGCACAATTCACTCGAAAAAAATCTTCTGATAGCCAGATTGCTGTTATTGATAATGGGGTATAGAGCGGGAATGAGGAGAAAAGAAGGAATTGGCTTAAGAATAAAAGATATTTGTTCAATGGGAAGACCAGAAATTCTTATCCGGCCACATGAAAAGAGGCTGTTGAAATCCCTGTCAGCTAATCGCAGAATCCCGGTATTTATATTTTTTTCCACTAATGAACAGGCGTTATTGCTATCCTTTCTAAAAAAAAGAGAGGAGGAAGGGGCGAAACCTGATGACTATTTTTTTTGTATTCGGGAATTACAAACTCCCTTTATTAATGAGTCACTGGTTTTTGATCATATTCAATGGCTATTGCAAGTAATAACAGGGGATCCAAAAACACGCTATCATCATCTACGGCATAGCTTTGCAACCTGGAGATTCTGGAAATGGATGATGCCGCGATATTATGAATATGAAACATTATACCGGGGTTTTGAGCAATATGATGAGCAAAAACTATTAAATGAAAGAAAGAATGTACTTGGCTTACAAAATGGCGATGAAGCATCACATAAAGTAGCTTATGCCCTGTCCATGTCCGTAGGCCATTCAGGGCCTTCCATGACCCTTAATCATTACATACATAGTGATCACTGGATGAGAGAAATTGAATTTCGACGCTTAAGTCCGCAACTGAGTACAAAAACAATCTCCAGTCTGGCCGGTGTATCTGTCAGGGCAGTGCAAAAAAAGGCAAAGGGGAAAAAAGATGGCCTTACCGCAGATTTA
>DRNA01000076.1 GCA_011322365.1 Aeromonadales bacterium
ACGATCAAGCCAACTACGGATTACCTTAAATTCTGCAGGTAATTTTTCTACGGGTAACTGGGCTGACAACTGAGTTAAAGCCTTCACAATCTGAATTAAAGGAACATTTTTAACTGTTGCATGTTGTGGCCATAAACGCTCTGCCGTAACTTGAGTGTTATTTAACCTGAGAGTACTAATATTAGCGGTTTCCTGGGCAATAATTGAAGTTCTGGAGGTTGATTGAGAATTTAGTGTCAGATTTTTAATATTAACTGATGAAACTGGCAGAGAAAAATTTGTAGCATTTTCAATTAGCAGTTTGATTGCCGGCGAGGTATTGTTATCCGGTGAGAGTAATTTCAGTTGATAGTTATTATTGCTAACTCTAACTAATGTTAGAATGAGATTGGCATTTTTTTGAGCGGTTCCAACGGCAGCTTCAGCTGTCTTTAATGAAAGATTTTGACGGATTAAGTTATTTTGCGAAGGGTTATTTTTCCCGGATAATTCAGGCTCGGGCAGGTTTAACTTTAAAATAATTTCAGGGGTTTTCTGCAAAATTGTGAGCAGTGCCTTGATTTCATTTTGATTTGCAGGTAGTTCAGGTAACTGTGTACTTTGCGGCAAATTAATTTGTAATTGTCGGGTAAATTCCAGTAGTAATTGATCATTAACCCCGGTTTTAAAAATTTGAGCCTGTAGAGGTTGATTTAAAGGTAACGAGCGAATAAGTCTGGCAATATCGCTACTCTGAATCATTTTTGCCGAATCAGAAGATATATTGCTTGGTGGAATGGCCACAGTTCCGTTTACCCGTTAAATTTATATCAATGATTTAAGATTAGCATAAGTTGAAACGATGTTTATCATCATCTGTGTAAATTAATACTGATATTTTCCAATAACAGGCATTGAATTTACATTAGATACTGATTTTGCTACCGAAATAGTGCACTTTGTTCTAAAATAGCGGTCAAATTGACTCAATCAGACCAAACCAACCAATGCATGGCTTTTTTTTAAATTTAACTTATGATGCCATTTTCAATAACTACTGTCTCACCATAAGGGTATGCTGTAAATGATGAATTCTGGTAAGCGCTCATGATCTTAAGTGTTTCATCACTGGGGTTGCGCCGATCTGAACGTTGGCTTTTCAGGGATTTATCTTTTCAATTGCAGGCCGGCGAAATTATCCAGGTAGTGGGCCCCAATGGTTCGGGCAAAACCAGTTTACTTAGAGCACTATGTGGGTTGTTATATGTGGCCGAAGGTGAAATAAACTGGGGTTCTGATGAGCTTGATGTGTTGCCTTTTTATCAGGGTCATCATGCTGCCGTTAAACCTGAACTTACCGTATTTGAAAATTTGAAATTACACCCTCTCGGTGGGCGCTTTTTTTCAGACAGGCAGATTGATAAGTCTATCCTGGCAGTGAACCTTGGCGGTTATGAAGATGAGTCGGCCAGGCGATTATCTGCCGGACAAACCCGGAGGGTGGGGCTGGCTCGATTATTGTTAACTCAGTCACCCTGTTGGGTACTTGATGAACCTTTTACTTCTCTGGATGTTGATGGTTGCGCCTGGCTGGAAAAACAGATAGAGCAATTTGTGGAGGCCGGCAATAGTGTATTAATTACCAGCCACCAGAAAATGCAGTTAAAGTTAACGCCGCGTATAATTGATTTAAACTCATTTTCCCAGTTTAAGAAAACCAGTGACACCACAGCAGTTTCAGAGGAGGCATAAGATGTTTTCTCAGTTACTCAAAAGGGAATTATTGCGGCAATGGCGAAGCCGACAGGATTTATTAAATCCACTGATGTTTTTTGTCATTACCGTTTCATTATTCCCTCTGGCAGTGACACCTGAAGGTAAATTATTGACTCAGATGGGTCCGGGTGTGATTTGGGTGGCGGCATTATTGGCAACCATGTTGTCGTTGGAGAGTCTTTACCGTGATGATTATCATGATGGCACGCTGGAATTACTGTTAATTCAATCAGATTCCCCTTATCTGGTAGTATTGGCTAAAATATTATCCCATTGGTTAAGCTCTGGATTAGCGCTTGTGTTAATATCCCCTTTATTGGCGATGATGCTGCATCTTAATGTGAATGCGGTGATTTCGCTGGTGATCAGTTTATTACTGGGTACACCGGTATTAAGCCTGTTGGGAGCAGTTGGCATGGGACTCACCGTAGGTTTAAGGCAGGGTGGCGTGTTATTGAGTTTGTTAATTTTACCCTTATATATTCCGGTATTAATTTTTGGAACGGGGGCTGTTTCAGCCGCTGCCATGGGGTTTGCTTACTCGGGTCAATTGGCCGTGTTAGGCGCCTTTTTATTTGGCGGTATGGCCTTATTACCATTAGCTGCGGTTGCAGCCATTAAAGTATCCATCAGATAGCCTGAAAAAATGGGTAGTCATTATGTTACAAAGTTTGGAATGCGTTAAATGAATATAAGCTGGCAATGGTTTCATCGATTGAGTTCCCCCAAATGGTTCTACCAGTTGACTAGTCGCTGGTTGCCCTGGATCTGGACGTTGACTGCTATTTTATTCGCTTTTGGTCTCTATCAGGGACTGTATAATTCCCCACCGGATTATCAACAGGGTGACTCGGTGCGTATTATGTATCTTCATGTACCTGCTGCGTTTGCTTCAATGTTTTTTTATGTATTGATGGCTGTTGCCGCTGCGGTTGGCTATATCTGGCGTATTAAACTGGCTCATATGATTGCCATCAGTGCTGCCCCTGTTGGGGCTGCTCTGACATTTATAGCACTTTTTACCGGCTCTTTCTGGGGACGACCTACCTGGGGAACCTGGTGGGTGTGGGATGCTCGTATTACATCTGAACTTATTCTGTTATTCCTTTATTTTGGCTTTATGGCTCTACATAAATCTTTCGAGGATCGTGAAGTGGGTGACCGTGCCGCAGGAATTTTAGCGATGGTGGGACTGGTTAACGTTCCTATTATCCATTATTCGGTATACTGGTGGAACACTTTGCATCAGGGTGCCACTATTTCCAAGTTCGAAAAACCATCAATTGATGGTCAGATGTTAATTGCCCTGATGGTAATGATTTTTGCTGTAATGTTGTTTTCTACTGCTATTCTATTAATGCGCACACGTATTGAAATTCTGGATAGAGAATATAACAAGCAGTGGGTACAGCATGAAATTGGTGAAGAAAGTTAAATTATGACAAATTTTAATGAATTTTTACATATGGGTGGGTATGGATTCTATGTCTGGACCTGTTATGCTCTGACACTATTGATTTTTCTGGGTCTTATTGTCGCAGTACGAATAGAACATCGTAAAATCGTGCGACAATTATTGCGTCTCAGAAAACGTGAACAACTACACGGGGATAAATCTCCCCATGACCACAAGACTGTATAGTCTGCCAATTCATACGAGTATATTGTAACGGGAGTTGATTTAATTCAATGAAACCTTTAAGAAAAAGACGATTGATATTTGTTATTAGCATTGTTTTAGGATTGGGTATAGCTGTGGGGTTAATGCTCTATGCGGCTAAACAGAGTGTCAATCTATTTTATTCACCACAGCAGATTTCACAGGGTAAAGCTCCTGTTGGGCCATTAATTCGGCTGGGTGGTCTGGTGGTAGCAGGTAGTGTCAGTAGAAATCCCGAAAACCTGAAAGTAAGATTTGAACTGACTGATAATGCACAAAAAGTGGTGGTAAAATATGATGGTATTTTGCCTGACCTCTTTCGGGAAGGGCAGGGAATTGTCACCATGGGACACCTGCAACAAAATGGAGAATTTGAGGCAACCGAAGTGCTGGCAAAACATGATGAAACCTATATGTCACCCGAAGTAGCCAAAGCCATTAAAAAGGCTGAAGCGGAGGCGAAAGCAAGAAAACCATCTGAACCTTCAAAAGTTGAACCAGCCTCAGTTAACGATGCGGTTATTCCATTGGCGAAAGAAACGCCTTCAAACCCTTAAGGTTTTATTAACATGATCCCTGAAATTGGAAATTTGGCTCTTACTTTTGCTTTTGGCATTGCTGTATTACAGTTTATATTCCCTCTGTTAGGAATAGCTACCAACCGTTGGCGATGGGTGTTGCTGGCCAAACCGGCATCTTATCTGTTATTCCTGTTTATCAGTATTTCTATGCTTTGCCTGACCTGGTCATTTTATGTGAATGATTTTTCAGTACTCTATGTGGCCCAGCATTCAAATTCCAGATTACC
>DRNA01000077.1 GCA_011322365.1 Aeromonadales bacterium
CCACCTATATCCATATTTAAAAAATTCGGGTGGTAAATATAGCTCTGGGTAGCGATTGCATATTCTTCCTGAAAAGTGGGTCGCCTGTCCTGCAGGGTATCAACCCCTCCGGTACTGATTACCTGCTCATCCAGCAGGTAACGCAGAGCCAGGTAGGAATCCAGCTCTGTTAACTGAAAAGCTGATACTTTTTCTGCATAACAGGATACCGACTGGGCAAGCAATGCCATAAAAACCACCCATCTGCATTTAGCAGGACATAAGAGAAACCTGTACATGCACTTACCGCTAAGCCTCCCATCATTACTCGACTGTAACCTGTTGAACTGGATCTGAATAATCCAGACCTTCCTGACGGCCATAGGCAAATACATTCACTTTGTTCAGGCCAAACTGACTGGCCACTAAAATAAGGTAATGTATTTTAAAACCCGGTGCGGCATACTTTTTAAAGTACTTGATATTGTCATAATCAATCGCAATACCGGTAGGCAGATTGATATTGGCTTTTTCTGAACCCGGCTCACCAAAATACATTAGCAGGCGTCCATCTTCATTCATAACCTGAACATTTTCGAATGCCGCATCCACCACATATAAGCGGCCTTTTTTATCAATAGCGATGCCCTTGGGTCGGGCGAACTGCCCAAGACCAGTACCGACTTTCCCGAATATTTTGACAAAGTCACCTTTTGGGGTAAATTCCTGCACCCTGAAATTACCCGTTTCGCTAACATAAATATTACCGTTTGAACCCAGGGCCAGATTGGTGGGATAAAATAATTCACCTTCTTTCGAGCCGGCTTTACCAAAATTGTATAATTCTTTTCCCGTGTATTTATTAATGACTCTTATTTTATGATTCTTAATATCGGTAACAAAAAGATTATCACCCACAATCAGTAGGTCCGATGGTTTAAATGTTTCGCCATCTCCAATCAGCCTTTCAAATTTATTTTCCACATTGTAAACCAGCACCAGATTACGAATGGTATCGGTAATATATTTAGTACCATCTTTATCAATACGAATATTAATGGGCTTACGCATCTTGCCGCTAAAGGCACCGTACATTAAATCAAATTTATGTTTTTTCAGATCAAACATGGCCACACCTGGACCACGTATATCCACCACATAAATCACACCATCATGTATTTGCACCCCATAAGGTTTTTTCACAACGGTAGAGGTTTCTGATTCTTTACCGAGAATAAACTGGCTGAATCCATCATCCCCTTCCACCAGATCCTGTGGGCCGGAAAATGTAGCCAGATACTGAATTCGAGGCGGGCTGGGTAAAGGGGGATAAAAAACATATTGTTCATCTTTACCAGACAGACCTGCACAACCTGATATTAAAAAAACAGGTAACAACAGGGCCAATATTAAAACAGGTTTTATGCTGAATGATTTCACTTTGCTATATCCAGGCAGTCGTTGACAAAGCTCGCTAAAAAACAAGCACTCTTCAGCTTGGAGAATATCAGGCCTCCCAGTAAATGGAAGGCCTGATTACACAACTATTTGTTGTGACAGGTCAGGCAGATTTGGCTGCCTGCTTTGGTAACTTTCAGGAACGGCTGGTTATTGGTACCAGGTCCAACAAAGTTATTGTGAACATCATGACAGGAAGTACATTGCACTTTACCACCCGATAACATCAAACTGGCAACGGTACCGGTGCGACTCTTATCGCCGCCTTCACCAATGGTAACAGCACGGGTTGCAGGATCATGCAGGCCGGGGTCTACGCCGGATAAAGCGGTATCAAAGGTAATGGAGATAGGATGATCATTGGTCATATCACCGTTTATACCGATGGCCTTATCCAGATTATTGATAACAGTAGAACCTGTGTTACCACCAAAACTGTCTATCGCAGTTACACCATCATGGCATGACAGACACAGCTTGGATGTACCAGTAGGCTGATTATCAATAGTCGCATCCAGTGTACCGCTGGAATACATGGTAAAAGTGGTAGTGGTCACCGCATGATTCCATAAAGGCGCCTGTGTAACTGAGGTGTCTGAATTATGGGGTGTGTGGCAAACAACGCAAATCTCACCACCGCTAAAGCCGCTGGCTGACATATCATGGGCCGTACCCACAATGGTTCCGGCTTTTGCTGTTCCAGATAATAAACCCGCCGCAACCAGCGCAACAGTTGAAGCAGCAATGACTTTACTAAGAGAGGTTAATTTATTCATTTTTCCGTACCTTCAATTTAAGATATTTCTATCTTGTTTCTCGGCTATATAAATTTTTTGTTTCTTTCATTTACAACTATGTTTTATATTTTTTTTGCTACTTTCACCGACCAGTTTTTTTAGCCTCCCGGTCTATCTATTTGCGATTAATACTTCATCTCCTTGGCTATGATTAAACGCCTTTTATGCAGGGGTATTCTTGATCTAAATCAATTTGTTTTAGCTTTTGCTAATATTAAACGGAACTTATGACAGGCATATTAAAAAGCCTTCCCCATAGGGGTTAGTCATTATCTCAGCCATAAAAAAACCCACCAAAATGGTGGGTTTTTAAACCGTAGATAAAAATAAATATTTTTATTTACTGGCAATATCGTTTAGCTGTTTTGCCTGAATCATCAAACCATCCAGACCGGCCTCTTTAGCACTCTTGCCATAAGCAACCGCCATCAATGTACTGTAATAGGTTACAGGAATATTGAATTTGGTGCCGTAGGTGGCATTGATGTCATTTTGATAGGCTTCAACATTCAGCTGACAAACCGGGCAAGGGGTTACAATCATGTCGGCGCCATTATCGTATGCCGATTCAATGATACCCTTTACCAGTGCCTGAGATTTTTCCGGCTCGGAGAATGCCAGCGCGCCACCACAGCAGGATACTTTTTTCTCGTAACCTGTGCAGGCTTCCGCGCCCATGGCTTCAACCATCTTGTCCAGGTACTGTGGATTCTCAAATGATTCACCGGCAATACCGAATGGACGGTTGGTCTGACATCCCACATAACCGGCAATCTTGATGCCTTCCAGTGGCTTAACCACCTTTTCGCTCATGGCTTCAAAACCAATATCTTCGATCAGCACTTCTGTCATATGACGAACCTTGGGCATCTCGTTGGAGATTTCCAGGTGGGCTTCTTTCAGTGCTTCTTCCGTACCTTCACGGATTTCAGCATTTTCTTCGATACGTTCCTTGGTTTCACGGGTGGCTAACCAGCAGGCCGCACAGGTGGCGACGATTTCCTGATTAGGGTTATGCTTTTCAGACAATGCAATATTACGCGCCGACAAAGCTAAACGGGGCAGCTCACCACCGCCGGAATAACCGATAGACGCTGAACAGCAGTTCCAGTCTGGAATGGTGTTCAGTTTAATATCCAGCGTATCGCAAATTGCGTCAACGGAAGTTTGCAGATTAGATCCTGAAGTGCCTTTCTGAGAAGAGCAGCCCGGATAAAATGAATATTCTTTGGACATGTGTTGTGCTCCTATTGATTACCAGAAATGCGCGCTTCTTCGATCTCTTGCGCTTTCTTGATCATGGCTTTAAAGCCGGATTTGTCTTTGATGCTGTGGCCACCCAGAATTTCCATAGGGTTCAGGCGCTTGGCTTTATACATGCCCAAACCTAAACCGCTGGCTGCCAGTGCATTTTTTATACCCTGAACAAAACCATCCAGGAAGTATAAAGAGATACCCAGCTTCAGTTCATTTACACGACCATTTACCATCAGGTTGTCCCAGAATTTCTGCGAGAACCGTAAGGTTGGCTGCTCTTTGGGGGCAATACCCAAACGCTTGGCGTAATGAGCCAGACCGTGCATGATATGAGTGATGGGTAATTCACGGGGACAACGGGCAATACAGTTGTAGCACGATGTACACATCCACATGGAATCCGATGACAGCACTTCTTCACGTTTGCCAGCGCGGATCATCATAAAGATTTCCTGTGGCGGATGCTCCCAGTAAGGGCCCATGGGGCATGAGCCGGCACAGACGCCGCACTGCATGCACATTTTCACCCAGTCGCCTTCTTCTACATTCGCTTCAACTTCCTTGAGGAAGTTATTGCGATACTTTTCAACCATCTGGTTATTAGTACTCATAATATTCTCCCCTTAGAACTTGAATGGACTCATGCCGATCTTCTCTACGGTTTCAGCCATATCGTTGATCAGTTGAGCGGTTCGTTCAACATCTGTGATAGCCACTTCATAAGTCGCTACACGCTCTTCTTCAAGATTCAGGGTTTGTAATGTATCGGCAATCTTGCTCATACGGATATGGGCAATTTCAGAACCTTTTACAAAGTGGCACTGGTAGTCATCACCCTTCTGACAACCCATCAGAATAATACCGTCATAACCGGAGTTTAATGAGTCGGTTAACCAGATAGTATTCACCGAACCCAGACAACGCACCGGTACAATACGGGCAAAAGCACTGTATTCAATCTTGTTCTGTGCCGCCATATCCAGTGCAGGATAGGCATCGTTCTCACAGGCCAGAACCAGAATCCGCGGCTTTTCGTCAAACTCATCCGGGATGTCTACATTCTTGATTTGCTGACCCACGGTATCCACCGAGTAGTTGGCAAAGGATATAACACGAACCGGACAGGCACCCATACAGGTACCACAACGACGGCAGCGAGATTCATTGTACTGAGGATAACCTTTTTCATCTTCATTGATGGCGCCGAATGGGCACTCAACCGTACAACGCTTACACTGTGTACAACCTTCAATACGGAAGCTCGGGAAACTCAGGTCACCGGAGCGAGGATGCGCCGC